>JAFBAM010000242.1 GCA_019247755.1 Sphingomonas sp. | reverse complement strand
GAGCGGCGCCCGGACGCGTTGCAGGTGTCGCTGTGGCCGCTCACGGTCGCGGGGATCATCGCGGCGCGGCTTTCGCGGGTCCCCGTCCGCGTCGTCGTCAGTGACCACATTTCGCTCTCATGCCAGTTCGCTGGGGAGAGGCTCAGGCTCGCTTTGCTCAAGCTCACGACTCGTTTCTTCTATCCGTGGGCCGATGCGCACATCTGCGTGTCACAGGGCTCAGCGCGTGATCTGGCGCGCCTTTCGGGCATACCCGAGAAGGCCATCACGACCGTCTACAATCCGGTGCCGGCGCCTGCGAGTACTACGGGATTATCGGACGCCTGGGGAACCGCAAAAGCTTGCTTCCTCGCGGTTGGAACCCTGAAAGACCAGAAGAATCACGCGCTGCTGATCGATGCGTTTGCACGCGTGACGGAGAGGCTCGATGCCAAGCTGATCATCGTCGGCGACGGGCCGCTGAAGTCTGCGCTCCAACGCCGCATCGATGAGCTCGGGCTCCACCACCGGGTCAAGCTGGCAGGGCACGTGCCGGACCCTTCGCCATATTATGCATCGGCCGACGTGCTGGTTCTCTCGTCGGACTATGAAGGCTTCGCGCTGGTCATCGTTGAGGCGCTCCACCATGGGCTTGGCATCATCAGCACCGATTGTCCGGACGGGCCAGCCGAAATCCTGAAGAACGGCGAATTCGGCCGGCTAGTGACGGTGGGCGACGTCGCTGCCCTCACTGACGCGATGGTGGACGAGTTCAACAATCGGCGCGATCCGCAAGAGCAGCGCCGGCGCGCCGCGGATTTCTCACCTGACCTGGCCGCCGATGCCTATCTCGCTGCTCTGCTACCGCGGCGAAGTAATGGCCGCGAAGCGATTTCCTAAGGTTGCGCCGACGCGATTTCCGAGGCGCGCAAGCGAGACGGCAGCCTGGCCAATGATCCCTCGCAGCCTCGACTTGGTATCCTTCGCGAGCGCGTTACCGGTGACCAGGTAAGGCCAGCCGGTCTCGCCCACCTCGAACGCGTGAACCTCGTAGCCCATCGTCCGCTGGAAGAATTGCCGCTGGCTGGCCGCGCTGGTGCGGCTGAGGTGAAGAGGCGGTAGTTCTGCCAATAGGGGCCGTCCGGTCGCCCGCTTGAATTGCGTGAAGGCGCGGTTGCAGAACCTGACCAGGCTGGCGTTTTCTTCGAGCGGTCCCTCGAAAAAGAAGACGCCGTCGGGCTCCAGTAATGGCTCCAGCCGGCGCAGCATGTCGGCCGGAGCGGGAAGGTGCTCGAGGACATCGCCGAGGTGAATCACATCGAACCGCTGTGATCCCGCGACTACATCTTCCAGCGAGAGCACCGGGCAGCCGCTATTCCGCTGCGCGACCTCGCGTGCAGCTGCATCGAGCTCAACGCCGGCCGCGTCGAAACCGCGTCTGCTGGCTTCGGCGAGGAAGGCGCCGTCACCGCACCCGAAATCGAGCAGCCGGGCGGCAGGGCGGGCAAGCGCGAGCGATTGCGGCCAATCGCCGATCGCGGTCTCTTCATAATAAGCCTCATGATAGTCGCCGTGCCGGTACATCCTGGCCAGATCATCGTCGCTGGGCAGCGGCTGGAGGACCTTGGCGCCGCACTGACGGCACCCCTGGTAGGCGAACACGCGGCCTTCCCAGCGATAGCCATCCGGTGACGGTGATTCCACAAGTGCTCCTCCACACAAGATGCATTCACCGCTGCGATTCATGGAATGACCTTATGCGAGACCGGACTTGACGACCCTATCCGCAATCTCGTTCCTGCTGGATAGTGTCCATCGTCCGACGATCTCTGCGCGCAATTCATTTTGGAGCGGGCCGCCTGCGGTCGGCCTGTGCGCTGGCCTGGTACCGCGCGATATACGAAGGCCTGGTCGTCGGCCGCGACGTGACGCTGGGCCGCGGCGCGACGCTACGGGTGGTCAAGGGCGGCCGGATGGTCATCGGTGAGGGCTCTCGAATCGAGGCCACCTGCGACCTGGTCAGCTACGGCCTGCTGGAAATCGGGCCTCGGGCATTCGTCGGCCGGGGTAGCATCATCGTCGCGACCGACCGGATCAGCATCGGAGCCGACGCCCTGATCGCGGCCTATGCCACCATTCGCGACCATGATCATTCGGTCGGCGCCCGGCAGTCTCGGGAAGATCTGACCATGGGTCCTGTCATCATTGGCGACAATGTTTGGGTCGGCACCAAGGCGAGCATCCTGAAGGGCGTTCGCATCGGCTCGAACGCGGTGATCGGCGCGCACGCACTGGTGAACAAGGACGTGGCCGCGGGTGCGGTTGTCGGCGGCATTCCGGCACGCGAACTCGGCAAGAGCCGCTGACTTGAGAGTTGCCGGGAACGATGGCGTCGTCCGGTTCCTCGTTCGAGGCAGTGCGATCGCGCTCGCGACTCGAGTAGCCGGCGTCGGGCTCGGTTACGTTGTCGCGATCCTCATTTCGCGCCTGCTGGGTGCCGACGGCTACGGCACCTATTCGATCGCGATGGCCTGGGCCTTGTTGCTCGTCGTGCCGTCGCGAGCCGGGCTGGACACGGCCGCCCTGAAGTTCGCGCCGATCTATCTCGAGCGTGGCGATTATTCGCGGCTGAAGGGCTTCGTCCGGCTTGCCGCGGCGTCCGTCCTCGTCACTTCCGCGGTCGCCGGGCTCGGCGTCGTCATTGTAGCAGGACTCGGGCTGACGAGCATTCCGTCGGGCGCGAGCGTCGCAACCGCAGTGACCATTCTCCCGATTGCTGCACTGGGCCTTGTCGGTGCCTTGCTCCGCGCGGAACGGCGAATCTTCGCGTCGCAATTCTATGAGCAGCTGCTGCGTCCGGCGCTGATCATCGTGCTGCTGCTTGGCGCAGCGGCGCTGGCTGTCCGCATTTCCGCCAGCATGGCGGTGCTGTTCGGGGCGGCAGGAGCGTTCGTCGCGCTGATCCTGGGCGGCTTCCACGCCGTGCGCGTGCTTCCGCTTTCCGGGAGCGGTGCCGATTATTCCGACCGGCGCGCGTGGCTCTCGCTCGGCGGCGTCCTGCTCGCGACGACGGTCGTCCAGGAAGCGCTGAACCAGGTCGATATCGTCATGCTCGGCTATCTGGCGAGCGCGAGGGAAGCGGGGCTTTTCGCGGCGGCGTGGCGGGTGGCATCGCTCGCCTCCTTCGCGGTCGCGGCGATGACCACGGTGAGCGGCCCGCTGATCGCGTCCTCTTACGACAAGGGCGATTTTGGCTCGCTCGGCGGTATCGCCCGGTCGACGGCGCGGATCGGATTTGCCGCATCGCTGCTGATCTGCGTTCCGCTTGCTTTGCTCGGCGGCCTGATCCTGAGGCTGTTCGGACCGGAATTCCCCGCGGCTTATCCTGCGTTGCTCGTCCTGCTTCTCGGAGGCCTGGCGAACGCATTTACCGGGGCTGTCGCTTATCTCATGACGATGACCGGCCGGCATAGCCACGCGCTGGCGATTTTTGCGGGAGCGCTTGCTGTTAGCGTCATCCTCAACATTTTGCTCATCCCGCCTTATTCGATCGTCGGCGCCGCGATCGCATCGACCGTCGGGACCATCGGCTGGAACCTGGTGATGCTCGTCTATGTGCGCCGCGCGATGGGGATCGACGCATCGGCAATGGCGCTGGCGCCGCGGGCGGCGTAACCTGCGCCCATGTGCGGCATAGCCGGGATATTGAGCGGAGCTCACGCGGACGCCGAGACGGTCACCCGAATGACCCGCGCGCTTGCGCACCGCGGGCCTGACGACGACGGAATCTGGGTCGACCGCGAGGCAGGGCTTGCGCTCGGCCACCGGCGTTTATCGATCATCGACCTGTCGCCCGCCGGCCACCAGCCGATGCTGTCGGTAAGCGGGCGTTACGTGCTCACCTACAATGGCGAGATCTACAATTACGAAGACTTGCGCCGCGAGCTCGCGCAGGCCGGGCATTGCCCCGAATGGCGCGGGCACTCCGATACCGAGGTGATGCTGGCGGGCTTCGATTTCTGGGGAATCAAGGCGACGCTGGAACGAGCAATCGGCATGTTCGGGATTGCCGTATGGGACAGGCAGGAGCGCGCGCTGACGCTTGCCCGCGACCGGCTCGGAGAGAAGCCGCTCTATTATGGGCGCCAGCGCCCGGGTGGCCCGTTCCTGTTCGGCTCGGAGCTGAAGGCACTCCTGCAGCATCCTGAGTTCGACCCGGAGGTCGACCGCGAAGCGCTCAGCCTGCTGCTGCGCTACCTCGCCGTCCCGGAGCCGCTGTCGATCTATCGCGGTATCGCCAAGCTGCTGCCGGGCACGATGCTGACCGTGCGCGAGGGTTGTGAACCGGTAACCGACACCTACTGGTCGGGCGCCGAGATCGCGCAAGCCGGGATCGCCAACCCCATTGAGCTGACAGCCGAAGCAGCAGCCGACGAACTGGAGGCGGTCCTCGACCGCGCGGTCGGCAGGCAGATGGTCTCCGATGTCCCGCTCGGCGCCTTCCTCTCCGGCGGCGTCGATTCCTCCACGGTCGTCGCGATCATGCAGAAGCTGTCGCCCCGGCCGGTGAAGACCTTCACCGTCGGGTTCGCCGAGGAGGGCTATAACGAGGCTCCGCATGCGAAGGCTGTGGCGCGGCATCTCGGCACCGATCATACCGAGCTTTACGTCTCGCCGGCACAGGCGATGGAAGTCATTCCAAAGCTGCCGACGATGTACGACGAACCCTTCGCGGACTCGTCCCAAATCCCGACCCATCTGATCTCGGCGCTGGCGCGGCAGCATGTAACCGTCGCGCTCTCCGGGGACGGCGGGGACGAGCTATTCGGCGGGTACGAGCGTTATCGCCTGACCGCCGGGCTGTGGGAGAAGATCGCGCGCGTCCCGAAGTCGATGCGCGCGGCGGCGAGCACAGCGCTGACCGCGGTTCCGGCACCGGCCTGGAATCGTCTCGGGGGCTGGCTGCCGGCCTCAGTGCGGATGCAGCGGCTCGGCGAAAAGCTTCACAAGGGCGCGTCGATGCTGACCAGCAGCTCCGCCGATGAGCTGTACGATCAAATGCTCTCCCTGTGGCGCGATCCGACAGCGTTGGTCGTCGGCGCGCCTCCTTCGGTCGCGCAACCTCTGCCGGTCAGCCCCGGTCTCGACGGCATTGCCGGCGCTGAGCGGATGATGGCGCAGGACATGCTCGGCTATCTCTCCAACGATATACTCGCGAAGGTCGATCGCGCGGCGATGGCGGTTTCGTTGGAGACGCGCGTGCCGTTGCTCGACCCCGAAGTTGTCGAATTCGCATGGCGCCTTCCGCTCGACCTCAAGCTTCGTCGCGGCACGACCAAATGGCTTCTTCGGCAGGTGCTGTATCGGCATGTGCCGCGCGCCCTGATCGAGCGGCCGAAAATGGGTTTCGGCGTTCCGCTCGATGCCTGGCTTTGCGGCCCGCTGCGCGACTGGGCCGAGGCATTGCTCGACGAGCGGCGGCTGCGCGAGGAGGGGTTCTTCCGCCCGGCCGAGATTCGCAAGGCGTGGCACGGCCAACTTCGCGGCGAGCTCAATTCAGGGAAGCTCTGGACCGTCCTGATGTTCCAGAGCTGGCTGGAGAGCCAGGCGAACGGCCAGCCGGCGCTCAGCCAACCCGCCGCAGCGCTCGCTTCTTAACCTTCGAACTTGCCGGTCAGCGCGCCGAGCGACGGCTCGTGCGTCAAGTCCAGGTGCAGTGGGCTGACCGAGACGTAGCCGTCCGCGATCGCCTCGAGATCGGTCGAATGGCTGGGCGTCTGGACCATCGGACCAAGCCCGAACCAATAATAATCATAGCCGCGCGGATCAGTGCGCTGGACGATGCGGAGACGACCGTAATCGCGGATGCCCTGGCGGCAGACGCGGATGCCCTTCACGTCGTCGGGCGACGTAGCGGGGAAGTTTACGTTGATGAGAGTCTTGGGCTCGGTCGCGAACTCGAGCAGCGGGCCCAGGACCCTTTCGGCCCAGACTTCCGCGGCGGCGAACGGCACGGTGTCGCCCATCCCTTCGCGTGAATAAGCCTGGCTCAGCGCGATCGAGGGGACGCCCGCGAGTGCGCCTTCCATCGCCGCCGAAACCGTTCCCGAATAGGTAACGTCCTCCGCGAGGTTCGCGCCGCGGTTGATGCCGGACAGCACGACGTCGGGCGGCGAATCCTTCATGATGTGTGCAAGCGCCAGCATCACGGCATCCGTCGGCGTGCCCGTGACCGAGAAGCGGCGTTCGTCGTGGCGGCGAAGGCGAACCGGAGTCGTCAGCGTCAGCGAATGGCCGGCGCCGGACTGCTCTTCGGTGGGCGCAACGATCCAGATGTCATCGCTGAACTTGCGCGCCACCGCTTCGAGCAGCTTCAGGCCGCGCGCGTTCACGCCATCGTCATTCGTGAGAAGGATCCGCATTCGAAGGGCCTATGCGGGAGCGGCGAAGATGCTGCAACCGCGAACGGTTGAAGTGAAAATTGCGCCATATTCGCAACAGCTTGGCGATTTCTTCACTTCGCGCTTGTCAGTTCTTGTTAACGGTTGGCGCGATATTTATAGGCGGCAGTTGGGGAAGGCAGGTCGCACCGGATTAAGTACCGGGAAAGCCAGCCTTTATTCGCCTCCGGCTGCACCGGTGGCCCGGAACGCAGCCAGGCGGCGGCGTATGGGACGTCCGCTAGGGAGCGGGCATGTGCGGGGAGGGACTTCTATGGCGACGGCGCTAGTCGACCTTTACGGCGGCGAAGACTTCGAACCTTTTGACCGGATCATTCTTCCGGAGGCTTATCGCCCCCGGGACGATGAAGAATTCATGTGCGGCAGGCACCGCGCTTATTTCCTGCGCAAGCTCAAGTCCTGGAAAGAGGACATCGTCGAGGAATCGCGCGCGACCATGGCGCAGCTGCAGGTCGACTCGCTGCGCGAGCCCGACCTTGCCGACCGCGCGTCGAGCGAGACCGATTGGGGCATCGAGCTTCGTACTCGCGACCGCCAGCGCAAGCTTATAGCCAAGATCGATTGCGCGATCCGCCGTCTCTACGAAGGCGAATATGGCTATTGCGAAGTGACCGGCGAGCCGATTTCGCTCGGCCGTCTCGAAGCGCGTCCGATCGCGACGATGACGCTTGAGGCACAAGAGCGCCACGAGCGGATCGAACGCGTCTCACGCGACGACTGAACGCAGCAAGTCCAGATTGCGCAAACGCCGGTGTCTCGTTCGCGAGGCACCGGCGTTTGCCTGCGCGTATCGGCTCGGCGATTTGCGGAAGGCAAAGAGTTTGCCGAAATTTCACGCAACTACAAGTCTTGCACTCAAGCGATGCATGAATCACATTTGTCATGGCTTCAACGCAGCGAAAGGAGGTGATCCGATGTCTCATGGTTCAGCAGGGAGGTCGGAAAGGGGTGTTCGTCAGTCCTAAGAGCTGAGCGAACGGCCGTCACTTCCGGCCGCTGACCATGTCGAAGGGCATCGCTGCGATACGCGGCGGTGCCCTTTAACATATCTGCAGTTCGTCACTTCCGGCTTCGTTCGGGAACCGTTACAGCCGTAAAGTGTCTTTTCGCGGAAACGGAGGGAGATGAAGTCATGGCCAAACCTACTCGACCCAGGTCCTCAAGCAGTGGTTCTTCGAGTTCTTCGTCACGAAAGGACACGGTCGACAAGATCGCCAAGGCGGCGATGAGCAAGGAAATGCTCGCGGCCGGTCTTGCCGCAGCAGCAGCCGCGATCAGCGCCAGTCCGAAGGCACGCCGCGCGATCCGCGATGCGGGCCTCGATGCGGCGGACACCGCCAGCCAGGCCGCAACCAACATGATGGCGAGCGCGACCAAATTGGGTTCGCTGATCGCCGAAGCCGTCGCCGATGCCGCGCAGCGCGTGATGTCCGGCAAATGGTCGATGGAAGGCAGCGCCAGCGCCACGACGAGTTCGGGCGGCTCAGCGGCGCGCAAGCCTGCGGCCAAGCGCTCGACGGCGAAACGCTCGACCGCGAAACGCAGCACGCCGAAGCGCACTGCCGCAAAGAGCGGCGGCGCCCGCAAGTCGACTGCGACCCTCGCCAAGGCTTCGGCGCCGGCCAAGGCCGCGACAAGCGGCGCAGCGAAGAAGCCTGCGCGCAGCAGCGCCCGGAAGCGGACGACTTCGCGTTCAAGGACGAGGAAGCCGGCTGGCGGCGGAAAGCCCGCCGGCAAAGCCTAAGCCGCGCGATCCTCGAACTGAAGACGCGCTAGCCGCGCGTAAAGCCCGCCGCGCGCATTGAGGCTCGCATGCGTGCCTTCTTCGACGATCCGGCCATCGTCCATCACGACGATGCGGTCGGCAGCGCGAACGGTCGCGAGCCGGTGCGCGATGACGATCGTGGTGCGATGCTCCATCAGTCGGTCGAGCGCGTCCTGCACCAGCCGCTCGCTTTCTGCGTCGAGGGCCGAGGTCGCTTCGTCGAGCAGCAATAGCGGCGCATCACGTAGCAATGCGCGCGCAATGGCGACGCGCTGTCGCTGACCGCCTGACAGGCGTGCGCCGCCTTCGCCCATGAACGTGTCGAGCCCGTCTGGTAGCGCGCGCAGGAAGTCCTCCGCGTTGGCGTCGCGCGCCGCCTGCCACAGCTGATCCTCGCTCGCGTGCCAATTGCCGTAGCGGAGATTGTCGCGCGCTGACGCCGCGAACATCACCGTCTCCTGCGGGACCATGGCGATCCGCTGGCGGATGTCGGCCGGGTCGGCGTCGCGGAGGTCCACGCCGTCGAGCAGGACGCGTCCCTCGTCGGGGTCGTAAAAGCGCTCGGCGAGTTGGAAGAGCGTGGTCTTGCCCGCTCCGGACGGGCCGACCACCGCCAGCCGTTCACGTGCCTTCACCTTCAGGCTGAACGCGTTGAGCGCGGACGTTTCCCGGCGCGTCGGATAGTGGAACGTCACATTGTCGAATTCGAGCTCGCCGCGCGCCGGGGACGGCAGTTGCGCGGGCTTCGCCGGAGCCCGAATGTCCGGCTCCGCACGAAGCAGCTCGTCCAGCCGCTCGGACGCACCTGCTGCGCGAAGCAAGTCGCCATAGACTTCCGACAAGGCGCCAAACGCACCCGCCAGCAGGCCGCCGTAAAGGACGAATGCGGCGAGCGTGCCGCCCGTCGTACGGCCGGCCGAGACGTCGATCGCGCCTTGCCAGATCACCATCGTGATCGCGCCGAAGATCAGGCAGATCACGATTGCCGTCATCGCCGATCGGATGAGGATGCGCCGCCTGGCCGTCGCGAAGACGCGTCCGACCGAGTCAGCGAACCGATTGGTCTCGCGCTCTTGCTGGTTGAAGGCCTGCACGATCTTCATCGCGCCCAACACTTCGCTGGTGACGGTGCCGAGATCCGCGATCCGGTCCTGGCTGCGGGTCGAAATCGCGCGGACGCGTCGACCGAGCACGCTGATCGGAAGGACGGTCAGGGCCGATCCCAGCAGGATCAGGCCGGCGAGCTTCGGCGCAAGTGCGAAGAGGATGACGACACAGGCTACGCCCATGATGAGGTTGCGGAGTGCGACCGAGACTGTCGTGCCAACGACCTGCTCGATGATGGTCGTGTCGACGGTGATCCGAGACGTGATCTCGGCCGGCCGGTTCTCCTCGAAGAAACCTGGGGATAACCTCAACAGGTTGCGATGCACTGCGAGGCGAATGTCGGCGACCGTCCGCTCGCCGAGCCAGGAAACGAAATAGAAGCGCACCGCCGTTGCGACCGCCATGACGAGGACGAGTGCCAGCAGTCCCTCGAACCAGGGCGCGAGATCGCGCGTCGTCCCGGCGCCGCGGCCGAAGCCTTTGTCGATGATCAGCTTGAAGCCGTACGGCACCGCAGACCAGGCGCCGGCCGCCACGAGCAGCGCCAGCGCCGCCACCGCGATGTGACCGGGATAGCGTGAGGCAAATCCCCAGACCATTCGAAGGTTTCGGACCGATCGGCCCTTGGGACGGTTTGCGGGAGGAATGGCCATGGCCGCCCCTTACAGTCGGGCCGCGTTCTCCGAAACTGCTTTAGGCATGGGTATTTTGCGGGCGCCCAAAGCGGTTGCTTCGAAGCAACGGTGGCGTAGTAAATAACAGTTTAACGAATCATGGGGCGATCAAGCGATGGGTGCCGACGATACGCGTGAACGGACCGGTTTTTCCGACCTCTTGGCCGACCTGAGCGACCGCGACATTGTCATCGAAGTCGGCACGGGCTCTTCGTCGGAGGCGACGCGCATCCAGTCGCTACGCGACGCGGTAGAAGCCTCCTACCGCGCGCTTGCCGGCTCGGTTCCCGTGCAGCTCGAGACGGTTGCGGTGGTCGATGAGGTTGCCCGGCGCAGCCTGTCACTGTGGCTGAGGGCCGAAGCGGGTGGCGGAGACCCTTCACTATTGAAGTTCCTCGCTCGCGGGACGCTCGCGATCATCGCGTGGATGGACGGGTCGTCGACACACCAACTCGCCGACCTTCAGCAGGCGCTGCGCGTGCTGGCGTGGGGGACATCGATCACGACAACCGCTCATCCAGCGCTCCCGTCGTCAGTGGATTTGGTGAAGGCCGTGACCGCCTGGCAGCAGGCCAAGGACACGCTTGGCGCACAGAGCGTCGTGCGGATCGCCACCAATAATGGCTCCGCGCAACTGGACCTTTCCAGGAGAGTGGAGGACCCGCGGGCGCTCCTGCTTTCGCGCAAGCTGGTCAACCATTCGGCCGACATGATTTTCGTCGTCGAGTTGCCCGATTATCGCGGTACCGGCGAATGGCTGCTTAAGCACGGAGAAGTGCGCACCACCGCCGTTTCCGAGCCCGGGACATTGCTCGACAAATTCTATCGCCGTGAGCTCGATATCCGCCCGGGCGACGGGCTTCGATGCAAGGTCGATTTTGATACGCTGTACGGTCCCGACCACGAGGTGCTGTCGGAACGCTACCGGATCGTCGAGATCGTCGAAGTCCTGCCAACGGCGGCTCCGACGGGACGCGCTTCCGAGGACCGCTCGGCAATCCCGCTGCCGGGCGATTTGCCGGAATTGGAATCGGCTTCCTGAAGGCTGCCCAGTCCCACCGAGAGATTTTGCAGCGCAACATCTGCTTGCCAGCGGCGTTGATGACCGCCACATCTAGAGCACACGGGGCGCTTTTGTGAGGTTCGATGCTCTACGATGCTTATGAGGTTCAGCGCTCCCTTCTCGCAGGTGCGAGCAAGCTAGCGGGCCTTGGGGCCGGCTGGCTCACCAATCC
>JAFBAM010000309.1 GCA_019247755.1 Sphingomonas sp. | reverse complement strand
GGAGACAAGATCGTCGTCGAGAAGCTCGACGGAAACGCCGGTGACAAGGTCACGCTCGGCGATGTCCTCATCGCCGGCGACGGCGGAGACCTGAAGTCGACCAGCGGCCTGACGGTCGCGGCGGAGATCGTCGCCCAGGCCAAGGCCGACAAGGTCACGGTGTTCAAGAAGCGCCGCCGGCATAACTACCGCCGCAAGAAGGGTCATCGCCAGCAGCACACGATCCTGAAGATCGTGGCGATCGGCGACCATAAGGCTGAAAAGAAGCCCGCGCCGAAGACTGAAGCTGCGTCGAAGGACGAAGCCCCGAAGGCAGGCGCAAGCAAGTCGCCCGCTGCACGTGCGAACGAAACGGCTGCGACGACGGCCGACCAGCAGGAGGCGAGCAAGGTCGCCGGAACTCCGACCGAAAATCCGGCTCCGACCAACGAGAAGGCGGCGGGTGGTGACAAGGCCGCGGCGAAGAAGGCCGCTCCGGCCAAGGCGAAGGCCGAATCCGGGTCGACAAAAAATGCTGCACCCGCTAAGGCCGCAGCCAAGAAATCTCCGAAGAAGTAATTCGACATGGCACATAAGAAAGCAGGCGGCTCGTCCCGCAACGGCCGCGACAGTGAGAGCAAGCGCCTCGGCGTGAAGAAGTTCGGCGGACAGGCTGTCCTCGCCGGCAACATCATCGTGCGTCAGCGCGGCACCAAGTGGCACCCGGGCGACAACGTCGGCCTGGGCAAGGACCATACGCTTTTTGCACTCACCGACGGTCAAGTCGCGTTCCGCGACGGCAAGCTTGGTCGCAAGTACGTCCACGTCATGCCGATTACGGAAGCGAACGCATAGGAACGGTCAGAAAGGGACCGTTCCCACGAGGGGCGGCCCGGACGAGATCCTAAGAAGATCGAGACCAGATAAGGGAGAAGGGGAGCCCCGGAAGGGGTCTCCCCTTTTTCTTTGCCTTCTCCCGAAACTGTCACGGGCAGCGATTAGCGGCCCGGTCGAGGAGAAGGGTAATGTTCGCGAGAACGCCAAGATTGCTGTTGAGGCCCGGATTCCCGGAGGACGCGCCGGCGCTTGCCAGTGCGATTGCCGACAAGGCGATCGTCATGAACCTCGCGGTTGCCCCGTGGCCCTACAGCATGCGCGACGCCGAAGCCTTTCTCGCCAAACCGCGCGACCCCGTGCTGCCGTCGCTGCTGATCTTCGAACGTGGCACAGGGGCGCCGCAGCTGGTGGGTGCGTGCGGGCTAGGCCGCCGCCCCTCCGGCTCGGTCGAACTCGGCTACTGGATAGCGAAAGCTTATTGGGGCCGCGGCTACGCGACCGAGGCCTGCACCGCGCTCGTCGATATCGCACGGACGCTGGGCCTGCCGAGCCTCGAAGGCTCGCACTTCATCGACAATCCTGCCTCCGCGAGGGTGCTCGAGAAGCTGGGATTCGAGCAGCTCGGAATCATCGCCCCGCGGATGAGCTGCGCGCGCGGCGAAGAGGTGCCTGCACGACTGATGCGGCTCGAGCTGCAGCGCGAGCGGTTCGGTGAGGAGGAGGAGGAGGAGGAGGAGGCGCTGGCGGCTTAGGCCGCACGCCTCACCTTGCGCTTGGTCTCGGTGCCGGACGCGATCGCCGTATAGGCGCCGAGCAGGTGGCGGTCGTCTTCGTTCCAAGGATGAAAGCCCCGCAGGAAGAACTTGACCCACGCGCCGGCGATCTTCCGGAACATGCCGGGCCGCACCCACAGGTACCAAAGCAGCAGCGACCAGGCGCGAAGGCCGGTCACCCCATCCTGACGCATCAGCTCCAACGACCCGGCGGTCCGGTCGACCACGAAGTTGCGGGTGACATAGAGCATCACCTTCGCCTTCACCTTCCAGCGTTTCCACGCGGGCCAGTCGCGAGTCGCGAACATCCAGGTGTCGTAGGCGACGCCCTTGTGCTCGATCTCCTCGACCGCATGCCAGCGCCAGAGGTCCGCTGTCTCCTGCTCGGCGCCTTGGAGATGTCGCGGATCGGCGAGCAGCTGATGGGCGAGGATGGCGGTGAAATGCTCCAGCGCCATTGTCGCGGCGAGGCTGACGACCGGCGGCTTGCCGCGCGTCACCGACAGTCGCCAGTTCACGCGATCCTCGAGCTTCGAGAGATCATAGCCGGAGTTCGTCGCGCGCTTGTTGAACGCGTCATGCTCACGGCTGTGAATCGCTTCCTGTGTGGTGAAACCCTTGATCTCCTCAGTGAGCTTCGGCGGAGCGCCGTTTCGGAAGGCGCGCACGCTTTCAACGAAGAAGGCTTCGCCGGCCGGGAACGTCGTCGATAACGCGTTGTAAATTGCAGTCGCTTCGACGCGCCCGCCGTGCCACAAGCGCGGCGTGGCCGTGTCGCGGCCGAAGCGGCGGTCGCGTGGCGTAATGCTGAGGTCCGCCGGAGTCGGTAGCGTGGTCACAGTCATAGCTCGGAACATATAGTAACTTACACACGTGTCAATAAGACGAACACGCCTCACCCCTGAAGAAAGCCGGTCAGCCGCCCTGGCCGCGGCCCGCGAACTGTTGATCGAACTGGGGCCTCAGGCAGTCACGCTGAAAGCCGTCGCAGCGAAAATCCACCGGACCCATGCCAATTTGCTCCATCATTTCGGCTCTGCCGCCGGCCTCCAGGGCGAGCTGGCACGGTCGATCGCGGAATCGGTCAATGCCAGCATCGCGGAATCGGTGGAGCGCGCCCGTGCAGGCGAAGCGGACGCACGGATCATCGTTGATCAATGCTTCGATGCGTTTGGGAAAGAGGGCGCCGGAGCGCTCGCCGCCTGGATGATTCTTACCGGCAATCGCGACGCGCTGAACCCGATCCTCGATTCAATCAGGGGCCTCGTTGCGCAGCTGGCAGTCGGTCATGATGCCCAGCATGTGGCGGAAAGCACGCTGACGCTGGTGCTGAACGCGCTCGGTGACTCCCTTCTGGGACCGACCATCGCCGAAACCCTTGGGCTACCGCGCGATGCTGCGCGCCAATCGGCGGCCCAGCGCCTTCGCCACAGGTTCGAGGCAGAACAGCAACAGGAATAGCGGCACTACTTCGTTGCATGTGCGTTACGGGCGCATGCGTAAGTTCTTCAACCTGTGCGCTGCAAAGACTTCGGCCGGTGCCGGCCATCCGTTAACATTTGCAATTGCGGTCGGAACAATCGTCGTTTGGGCGGTCACAGGACCGGTATTCCATTACTCCGACACTTGGCAGCTGGTGATCAACACCGGGACGACGATCGTCACCTTCCTGATGGTCTTCCTGATCCAGAACAGCCAGAACCGCGACGGCGCGGCCATGCAGGCTAAGCTCGACGAGCTTCTTCGGGCCGTCGACAAGGCGCGCGAGCAGTTCATCGGCATCGAGCACCTGACCGACCAGCAGATCGAACTGGTCCGCACCGCGCTCGAGAAACACGCCAAGCAATTGCGGGACAAGCAGCCCCGGAAGCAGGAAACCGCCCCGGATACGGTGGACCGCTTGCTCGATCGGATGTCACCCGGCTCCTAATGCCGCTGCGACATCCGATTATTTTCTTCCAGCCGCTGGTCCGCCTCGTCGATCGCCCTCAACAACTCGTTGAATGAGGGCGCTTCTTCAACAGGCCAGGCCCGGTCGAACGTCGGTCCCAGCAATCCGAGGTCATGCGTTGTCAGCAGACCAACAGCCACGATGCGCTCTGCCATGACACGCTCCGGTGAACTGATTTAGATTAGAAAACGCCCGCAAGGCGCTGAAGTGCCTAGCGTTTCGCTCTTGTATCGGTCGGCGCCTTGAAGCAGGCGACGACAGGTCCAAGATCAGGCCGATGCCGCACGCAGTCCCCGCATGGCAGCACCTCGTCCTTTACGCGGTCGGCGCGGCGCTTCTGATCATGCTGCTGCAGCGGATTCCGTACGTCGGTCGGATCGTACGTTTCGCCTTCTCGCTGGCGCTCCTCGCCTTCCTGATCTTCGTGGTGCTGGAGCAGGCCCCTTACCAGCCGGAACTCGCGCGCTTCACTGACAGATTCGGCCTCGACGACCAGAAGGTCGCGGGCAAGGAACTTCGCGTGCGGATGTCCAATGACGGTCATTTTTGGGTCCTCGCCTCGGTCAATGGGGTGAAGCGTCGGATGCTGATCGACAGCGGCGCCACGGTAACAGCCATCTCGACCAGAACTGCCCGCGATGCCGGTATCAATGCCGGGACGGGTCTTGCGCCGGTCGTGCTCCGCACCGCCAATGGCGCCGCGCCGGCCGAGACCGGCAAGGTCGACGAGCTGCGCGTCGGCAACATTGTCGCACGGAATATCAGGATCGTCACGGCCCCGGGTCTCGGCGACCTGGACGTGATCGGAATGAACTTCCTGTCGAAGCTGGAATCGTGGCGCGTGGAAGGTCGAACGCTGATATTGGTGCCTCACCATCCGCAGAACGTCACCTGAGCAGGAGGTCGGCATGCGCCTGAACTATGCGATCAAGTTCGTCAGCGACATGGACTCTGCAGTCGCTTTCTACCGCGATACCCTGGGCTTCCCCTTGCTATTACAGTCGCCGTTCTGGAGCGAGTTCGACACCGGCGAGACCAAGCTGGCGCTCCATCCGGCTTCTGACGACAACCCGGCGGGAAGCGTTCAGCTCGGACTCGGAACAACCGACATCGATAATTTCCACATGGCGGGGCAGGCCGAAGGATTGGTCTTCACCAGTCCCCCGACCGACGTGCACGGTACAAAGATCGCCCGCTTCCGTGACCTCGACGGTGCCGAGATTTCCGTGAGCCAGACGCGCTAGCTCAGCGCGGCGTGATCTCCCAGAGCTCGGGAAGGGGATCGAGCTTGATCGCCTGGACGGCCTTGCCGCTGGCATAGGTGGCTTTCACGACTTCCATTGAGCGCAAGCCATCCTGACCAGTCGATAGCCGCCCCTTGTCGCGCGTCTCGCCGGAGGCAAGGGCTGCGAAATCGTCCATCTCTTCCTGAAGGGCGGCGATTGTCGTGGTCTGCCATCCCTTCAGCTTCTCGCGGATGATAGCCCCGGGGTAATAATTCGTGGTCCTCTTTGGCGGACCGCCGGGCTTGCCGACGATAATCTTCATGAACTGCATCGGCGCATAGTAAGCGCGTGCCATTCCCCGATCGCCATAGGCCTCAACATGGAAGCGGTACCCCTTCCACTCGGTCCACGTCGCGTGAAGACTGCAAACGACGCCATCATCGTTGCGGAACAGACCAAAGGCGTTGTCCTCGGCCTCGCCCAGTTCCCAGACGTTGTTGCGCGTCTGCCCATAGATCTCGCGAAAGTCGCCCATCACGTAGCGGCAGAGGTCCAGCACATGGATGCCGTTGTCGGTAAGGGCGCCGCCGCCCTGAATCTCTGGATCGTAGAACCACGGCGCACGGAAGTTAGCGAGGCCATTGTGCCCCGCGAACGCGCGCACGTGGCTGAGCTTGCCCAGCTCGCCGGAGCTGACGGTGTCCCGGAGCATCTTCAGCGCTGGAAAATAACGGTGGTTGAAGCCGATGGTGAGCAGCTTCTTCGCCTCCGTCGCTGCCTGCACCATGCGGCGACAGGCCTCAACAGTTGGAGCCATTGGCTTTTCGACGATGGCATGCTTCCCATTCTTGGCGGCCGCCACGGCCAGCGGCTCGTGGAACTGGGGTGGAGTAGAGATGATCACTGCGTCGACGTCGTCAGCTTCGATGAGCGACTGAGGAGAAGCGAAGACCTTCGCGTCCTTGCCGGCCACGGACCGTGCAGCCTCCTGGGCCTGGTCGAACACCGCAGTCAGCCTGTTCGTTGTCGACTTTCGTACAGCGGCTGCTCGCAGGGCGCCGAACGCGCCCGCCCCGATCAATCCAAACCTCACCTATTTCTCCAACGTTTGATTCATTTGCACCGGCTCGAGCACGACCGTCGCGTCTGGATCCAGCGTTAGCCGGCGGCCGTAATAAGCGGTTGCCGCAAGGAGCTCGATTGCATCGCGTGCGCGATAACTGAGCCAGCGCT
Source organism: Sphingomonas sp. (assembly GCA_019247755.1). GTDB lineage: Bacteria > Pseudomonadota > Alphaproteobacteria > Sphingomonadales > Sphingomonadaceae > Sphingomicrobium. Next base: position 4,326 of record JAFBAM010000309.1, on the reverse strand, counting down.
TCGCCTTTGCGCCGATCCCAGGCGGATAGGGCCGGAGGCGCAGCTCGCGGCTGACCGTCAAACCGGCGCGCGCAGCGAGCTGGCCCAACGACTCCGGCGAAAGCGGGGTCAAGTGGGTAACATCGCCATAATGATGCACGCCAAAGAAGGGGCTTGCCCCGTTGGGAAAGCGGGCGACGACCTTGCCGCCCGGCTTCAACAAGGCCCGAAATACCGTCAAATGCGCGATGATCTGCTCGGTCGTGAGGTGCTCGAGCACATCCATCGCGACAATCCAGTCGAAGGAATGCTCGGCGAAGTCGCCAGCCTTCAACTCGCCCAGGCGCACATCGAGCCCTCGATCGCGGGCGGCCTCGACCATCGACCGAATGATGTCGTTACCGCTGGCCTCGTAGCCGCGCGCCTTGGCCCAATCGAGCAGACAGCCCTCACCGAAGCCCACTTCAAGAAGACGGCCGGGCTTCATGTCGGCAAGCTTGGCGAGATGATCGAAGAACGGGAATTGGGCAGCAGAATTCTGCCCGGTCCAGCCCTTGGCCTCAGCATAGCCTTCGTACAGGGCGGCGGTCTCGGCAGCGGCCATGGAAAAGCCTATTCCAGCTGCGCCAGCGCGTCGCCGGGCCCGAACACATACCCCCACATCTCTCCGCCAGCCCAAACCATCACCAGGCCGCAGAGGCTTGGCAGGGATCGAGCCATCTTGCCGGCCATGCCCTTACGCATTGCCGCCTGGAACAGGCGCAACAGCAGGATTGGGGGCAGAATAACCGAGGCGGCTGCCGCGGCCATCCGCTTCGACAGGGCTGCCTTCGGGAACCTTAAGCCGGCATAGTAGCGTGAGTAGACCCAACGCTGATTGTAGAAGAGCCCTCGGGAGAAACGCTTGCAGTGGAAGAGCTTCATGCCGTTGCGCGAGAGCAGGCGCTTGCCCTGTTGCAGCAGCAAGGGATGCACGGTCGTCTCCCAGAAGCCCTCGGTGAGGCGCTGGCGGTCGACCGCCTCCAGCTCCGCGCGCCGATAAGCGACGTTCATGCCGGGGATCAGGGCCGAGGCGCCCTCCGGCACCGGCGGCGAGAAGACACCATATTCGCAGATGAAGTTGGCCCAGTCGAAAGATGTGTCGGTGACACCGTTGATCACGGTACCGCCCACGGCGGCGACATCATCCCCCCCTTCGGCAAAGGCAGTCTCGATCTCGCCCAGCCAGCCCGCGGCGGGGACACAATGATCTTCGGTGACGGCAACGATCGGGGCCGATGAGGCTTCAAAGGCTAGCGTGCGCATGACCGGTAGGGTCGTGTTCGCCGGGCAGTCGATGATCTGCACCTGCGGGTAGCGACGGCGGATCTCATCGGACACCGCGTCCTTGCGGCGGTCAGCGAGGACGACCTCGCAGCGGTGGTTGTCCTGAGCCTCGTGCAGGAATGCTAGGGTTTCGAGTATGCGGTCGCCATCGGCGGTGCTCACAAGGCCGATCACCACCGCGATCGGCGGTTTCTCACCTTGAGACACGATCATTGGAGCCCCCTCGAGACGCGCTCACGATGCGCACAACCCCTTACATCAATTGCAATATCCCTTCGTGAAAGCCAGAACAAATCAGGCTGACCGGACTGCGGCATGTCCCACCATGCTACACCTTTGGGTTTTGGAATGCTCTGCGCGTGCCAAAGGCAGCGTCCAGATAACCGAGGGCCTCCCCGAGCGACCATGCCGGCAGGATCATCAAGAAGGACGGCAGGGCGCTCATCAACTCCGCATTGGACCAACCCTTGGCCTTCATCGCCCTCGTATGGCGGACGAGGAGAATCGCCGGCAGCACTACAGTAGCCGCCGCAGCGACGAGCGAGCGGGCCGGCGTCCAACGCTCGCCGCGCTGGATGGCGAACACCCGTCCCCAGTGCATTCGCTCGCCGAGCACGCGCGAGAGCTTCTGGGGCCCGCGCTTATGGACGATGATCGGCCCGGATGAGAGTAGCAGGCGCTTTCCCGAGTCACGCAGCGCCCAGTTCACGCGGGTTTCCTGGTAGCGTTCCGCCCAGAGGTCTCGGACGCTGTCCAGCGCCTCGCGGGTGTAGCAGATGTTGAGGTCGGAGGCGTACTCGACCTCGCCCTCTTGAAAGGGGACTTGGTAGCGACCGCAATCGCAGGCGAATAAGGCTCGCCCCATGGAAGTGAAGGCCGCGTTTTCCATCCCGCCACCGATGGCGGCAGCAGCCTCGTTCTTTTCGTGTTCGTCGATCATTGCGCGGGCCCAGTCCGGCTTCGGCGCCCCGCGGTCCTCCAGGATGGCGATGAAGCGGCCACGGGCAGCCTTCATGCCCTCTGCACGACGGCGGTCGAAGAGCTCATGCTCTTCGAAGGCGTCCTTGGGCGTCGACGTCGAGATCAGCGAACCCAAGGGCATGAATGTAAACTGCGGGAAGCGCGCGGCCAGTTGTGCCGTCTCCTTTACCGTGTCGTCATAAGGGATCAGCACTTCAAGAGGTGGCGCATCCACCTGATCCGACAACGCCTGGAGGCAGCGCGACATGGCTGGCTCTCCTTCGACGACGGTAACGATGACTGAAAGGACAGGATCGTTCATGGGTGCGGGCAGGTTAGCCAATGTCTCCATGTCTTCAATGGGTCGGAAAGGTTTCCCTGGAGGCGAGCATCGCCTAGTTGCGTTGCCAAATGCATTTCCTAGACCAAGCCAAGATCTTCGTCCGCTCAGGTGCCGGCGGACCCGGCGCCGTGAGCTTCCGGCGCGAAAAGTTCATCGAATATGGCGGCCCTGACGGCGGCGACGGCGGCAAGGGCGGCGATGTCGTGTTTGAAGCGGTCGCGGGCCTCAATACCCTTATCGACTTCCGCTACACCCAGCATTTCCGGGCGCCGCGCGGCAAGGGCGGCTCAGGCTCGAACCGGACCGGCGCGGGCGGCGACGACCTGATCATCAAGGTTCCGGTCGGAACGCAGATCCTTGCCGACGACGACAACCGAACGTTGCTTGCCGACCTGACCAAGGTCGGGCAGCGAGTGACCTTCCTGAAGGGCGGGATCGGCGGCCGGGGCAACGCCAGCTACAAGACTTCCACCAACCGGGCCCCGCGCCAGCACCAGACCGGCGAAGTGGGCGAAGAGATGTGGGTCTGGCTGAGGCTCAAGCTGCTCGCTGACGTCGGCCTCGTCGGCCTGCCCAATGCGGGCAAGTCGACCTTCCTGAACTCCGTCAGTAACGCGTCGGCCAAGGTAGGCGATTATCCTTTCACGACGCTTCGACCGCAGCTCGGCGTCGTCCGCCACAAGGGCCGCGAATTCGTCGTTGCCGACATTCCCGGTTTGATTGAGGGTGCAGCCGAAGGCGCCGGGATCGGCGACCGGTTCCTTGGTCATGTCGAACGGACCCGAGTGCTGTTGCACCTGATCGACGGCTCGGCAGACGATCCGCTCGAGGCGTGGCGCGTAGTCCGGGGCGAACTCGACAGCTACGGTGCCGGTCTCGACGAAAAGCGCGAGATCATTGCGCTGACCAAGGCGGACCTGCTCGACGACAAGAAGCGCGCCAAGGTCGTGAAGGCGATCGAGAAGGAAACCGGCGCGACAGTCTTTCCGATCAGCGCCCCGCTTGAAGAAGGGATGGAGCCGCTGCTCGACGCCATCATCGAGCGACTAGGCACTGAGACGCACGACGACGAGTTCGAGGCTGCCGACGAAAGGCACTGGTCGCCCTTATGAAGCTCGCGATCACCGGCGGCACCGGCTTCGTCGGATCGCACCTGATCGACCTCGCGACGGCAGCCGGGCACCAGGTTCACGCTCTCACCCGCCGCGAACAAGCTCCACGCGAAGGCGTCGACTGGATTGCAGGAGACCTGGCCAGCCGGGAAGCGCTCGAGCGGCTTGTCGACGGTGTCGATGCAGTGATTCACGTCGCCGGCACGATCAGCGGCCAGAGCGCCGCCGCGTTCGAGCTCGGCAACGTCGCAGGCACGCTAGCCATGCTCGCCGCGGCGACGGCGGGCGGCGTCCATCGCTTCGTGCACGTCTCGTCGCTGGCTGCGCGCGAGCCGAAGCTATCGCTCTACGGCGGTTCGAAATGCCGCGCGGAGGAGCTGGTGCACAGCTCGGGCCTCGACTGGGCGATCGTCCGCCCGCCCGCCGTTTACGGACCGGGCGATAAGGAGACGCTCGAGCTGTTCCGCATGGCCAAGCTCGGCCTGATGCTCATGCCGCCGAAGGGCCGGGTGTCGGTGATCCACGCCGACGATCTCTCGCGGCTGTTACTCGCGCTGGTCGGCCCTACGGCACCCGGCAACATCCTGATCGAAGCCGACGACGGCA
>JAFBAM010000194.1 GCA_019247755.1 Sphingomonas sp. | reverse complement strand
CCCGCCGGGGCCCCAGCTTTCGCTGGGGCGACGGTGATCTCAATACCGGTAATGGTCCGGCTTGAACGGGCCTTCGGTGGAGACGCCAATATAGGCCGCCTGCTTCTCGTTCAGCTTGGTGAGCTTCACGCCGAGCTTGTCGAGGTGCAGCGCCGCCACCTTCTCGTCGAGATGCTTCGGCAGCACGAACACCTCGTTCGCGTAGCTGCCCGCCTTGGTCCAGAGCTCGATCTGCGCCAGCACCTGGTTGGTGAAGCTCGACGACATCACGAAGCTCGGATGGCCGGTGGCGCAGCCGAGGTTCACGAGGCGGCCCTTGGCGAGCACGATGATCTTCTTGCCGTCCGGGAACTCGACCTCGTCGACCTGCGGCTTGATCTCGGTCCACTTCATATTGGCGAGCGCACCGATCTGGATCTCGCTGTCGAAGTGGCCGATGTTGCAGACGATCGCCATGTTCTTCATCGCCCGCATGTGGTCGAGCGTGATGACGTCCATGTTGCCGGTCGCGGTGACGAAGATGTCGGCGCGCTTGGTCGCCTCCTCCATCGTCACGACTTCATAGCCCTCCATCGCGGCCTGAAGCGCACAGATCGGGTCGATCTCCGTCACCAGCACGCGAGCACCGCCGTTGCGGAGCGACGCCGCCGATCCCTTGCCGACGTCGCCATAGCCGGCGACGCAGGCGACCTTGCCGGCCAGCATCACGTCGGTGCCGCGGCGGATCGCGTCGACGAGCGACTCCTTGCAGCCGTAGAGATTATCGAACTTCGACTTGGTGACGCTGTCGTTGACGTTGATCGCCGGGAACGGAAGCTTGCCCTGCTTGGCGAGGTCGTAAAGCCGGTGAACGCCGGTGGTCGTCTCTTCCGATACGCCCTTGATCGTCTCGACGGTCTTGGTGAGGTAGCCGGGACGTTCCGCGAGAAAGCGCTTCAGCGTCGCGACGAAGATTTCCTCTTCTTCGTTGGTTGGGGTGAAGAGCGTTTCGCCCTTCTCCACGCGGTAACCCCAGAGCGCGAACATGGTCGCGTCGCCGCCGTCGTCCAGGATCATGTTGCAGGTCGTGTCCTGGCCCCAGTCGAAGATGCGGACGACGTAATCCCAGTAATCTTCGAGTGTTTCGCCCTTGATGGCGAAGACCGGGATGTGGCGCGCCGCGATCGCAGCAGCGGCATGGTCCTGCGTCGAGAAGATGTTGCAGCTCGCCCAACGGACGTCGGCACCAAGCTCGACGAGAGTCTCGATGAGCACCGCGGTCTGGATGGTCATGTGGAGCGAGCCGGTGATCCGAGCACCCTTCAGCGGCTTCGAAGCGCCGAACTCGTCCCGCAACGCCATGAGGCCCGGCATCTCGGTCTCGGCGATCTCGATCTCCTTGCGGCCGAAGTCGGCGAGGCCGAGGTCCTTCACGACAAAGTCGTTGAAACGAGTTTCAGCCTGCGTCGCCACGTCGAGATTCTCCGAATAGAAAAGATGTGCGCCGCTTCACGGGCGCGAGGTCGCCGGAGCCGTTAGCTGCCGCGCGCCTGAAAGGCAAATATAAAGAATTCTTTATATGACGCTATCCGAGACCCCTTGAGGCTCATGGTGCCGGCCCCTAAGACCCAGCGCATGCAAGGAATTACCACCGGCGGAGCGCTGAAAGGCGTCGGGGTCCGCCTCAAGCCCGACACCCTCGACGAGGAAAATGCGAAGTTCGAGCAGCGCTCGCTTCGACAAGCGCTGTTCCTGAACAGCGTCCCGAAATGCGGGAGCCACCTCCTTCGCAACATTGTCCGGATGTTCGTGCCGGTTGAGCAGCATTACACGACGCAGTTCGTCCAGCATCAGATCCTCGACCAGCATTTATCCGCCTTCTCGGACCCGCGGAACCTGCTCAGCTGGGGGCATCTCATGTTCACCGACCGGACCGCGGTGGCGGTTGGCCGGACGCGGCAGATCCTGCTGGTTCGCGATCCTTACGATTGGGTGACCGCCCGTGCGCGCTTCTTCCTCAGCGATGAATTTGGAGGCTTCGACATCTTGAAGGAAGGTACGCTGACGATCGATTCCCTCCTCAACATGATGATCTTCGGCGTGATGGAGAAGGCTCCGCCGCTCGCCGCGACCTTCGTTTACAACGCCGTCGCCTGGTTAGGCACAGGCGCGTATCTGGTCCGTTATGAAGACCTCGTCGCTGCTGTGAAGGACGTCGACAGCGCATCCGCCGACACCTTCTTCGCTGGCTTATTCGAGGCTTGCGGCATCGAGCGGCCGGACGATTGGCGGGACCGTGTCCGCATCGGCTCCGACCGCAAGCAGAGCGGCACCGCCCGCGAAAACCTCACCGGGGTATCGGTCGAATTTCCATCCGAGCTGCCCGACCTTCAGAAGAAGATGGTCGACATGGTCGCGCCGGGCATGCGGGAACTGCTCGGCTACAGCTGATCAGGCGGCGCCGGTCTCGCTAGCGAGTAACCGAGGATCGATGCCCTCCTTCTTGAACGAGGCGGCCCAGCGCTCATCGGTCGGCGTGTCGAAGAGGATGATCGAATCGGCGCGCGACGCGAACCAGCCGTGGCGGGTCATTTCCTCGTCGAGCTGCCCCTCGCCCCACCCGGCGTAGCCCAGCGCAACGATCCACTGCTTGGGACCGCGTCCTTCCGCAATCGCCTTCAATATGTCGATCGTGCCCGTCATGGCGAACAGCTCGCCCTTCTCGCCGTTGACGTGAAGCGTGTCCTGTCCGCCCCAGTCGGTTGAGTGCAGCACGAAGCCGCGCCCTGGCTCAACCGGACCGCCATGGTGGACGGCGACGTCCGGTGCTTCACCCGGCTCGATGTCGAGCTGACGCAATAGCCCGCGAAAGGTGATGCCAGCACGCTTGTGGCCGACGCCGACGCCGACGGCGCCGTTTTCATCGTGAACGCACATGGCGATCACTGCTCGCTCGAACCTCGGGTCGGCCATTCCCGGCATTGCCAGCAGCAACTTACCGGACAGGAACGTCGGCTGTTCAACCATCGGTTGCGACCATGAGCCTCGCCAGCGCGGCGGGCAATACTTGAGGCTGTCATACGGCGAGCCTAAGGCGCGGCTCATCCGCTGAAGCGAAGGAGTCTTGCGACATGACCATTCAAGTAGGTGACCGCCTGCCCGACGTGCCGCTCGCGATTGCCACTAACGACGGGCCCAAGCCGACCACCAGCAGCGAATATTTCGCTGGCAAGAAGGTCGCGCTCTTCGCTGTCCCCGGGGCATTCACCCCTACCTGCTCGGCGCGGCACCTGCCTTCCTACGTGGAGAAAGCGCAGGAGCTCAAAGGCCAGGGCATCGACGAGATCGCCTGCATCTCCGTCAACGATCCTTTCGTGATGGGCGCCTGGAACAAGGCCGACGGGTCCGAAGACATCACCATGCTTGCCGACGGCAACGGCGACTTCGCCGAGGCCATTGGTCTGACCATGGACGGCAGCAAGTTCGGCTTGGGCAAGCGTTCGCAGCGCTATTCGATGATCGTCAACGACGGCGTCGTCGAGCAGCTGAACGTCGAGGCTCCGGGCGAATATCGCGCCTCCAGCGCGGAATATATGTTGGACCAGCTCGCGACCGCCTGACCTTTCGTCGCCGCGTCGCCACTCCTCGCCGCTGTTCGCTCCGAAAGGGGCGAAACAGCGGGCGCTTTCAATCGTTTAATCGGATTGAGAGCGAAACATTTCTAGCGAGGAGATTCATTGTGGCGCGTAACAATCGAGGCGGTCGGAACAACAATCCCAGTGGCCGCAACCAGTACAGCTGGGGCGTGATGGAAATGGCGCGCGAGCGGCCGATGACCGCTGCGGCTGTTGCTGCCGGCACGGCGACCGCCGGCCTGTTCCTATGGTCGAAGCGCGCAGCGATTAGCGATCAGCTAACTAACCTCAGTGACCAGATCGGCGAATGGACCCAGAACATGAGCTCCGGCGACGGCGGCATGTGGAGCAGCGGCGATGATACCGGTGGGACGGCCACCGGCCAGTCTTCGGATTCGACGAGCAGCCAGCGCGGCATGAGCGAAACCGGTGGCGGCAATGCAAGCGCCGGCCGCAGCAGCGGGGGCGGTGGATCGCGCGGATCGGCAAGCGGCCGCGGAAGGGCGCAATCGAGCGCCGCGACGCAACAATAAGCTTTCTACGAATGTCACCCAGGGGCGCCTCCGGGCGCCCCTTTTCTTATCCGGCCAGGAAGCTCGCGATCGCTTCGCCGAATTGCGGCTTTGTGACGGAACTCATATGCGTTCCCGGCACTTCGCGGAACACCGCCGTCGGCATTGCCGCAGCCAACTCCTCGGCCGAGCCATTGTCCTCATCCTCCGATCCGCAAACGACCAGGGTCGGCATGGTGAAGTCCTCGAGCCACTTCATGAACGCATCGCGAAAGCTCTGAAGCAGCAGCGCGGAAGCGACGCGATCGACCTTCTGGCTCTTCATGAACTGGATGGACAGCCAATGCGGATCGCCGCGCTCGACCCGGTCAAACAGTTCGATTGCGTCGAGAAAGAAGTGCTTGCGGCGTTCCCAATGCCTGAGCCCTTCCAGCCCGGCTCCACCGAGGATCGCGCGGCGCGGCTTCAGCCCCTCGCCCACTCCCTCGACCATTGTCCGCGAGCCGAGCGAAAAGCCGCCGAGGTCGAAGTCCGTCAGGTCGAGATGATCGATCAGCTCGCGCAGATCGCGCGCCAAGATACCCTGCGGGTAATGCTCCGGCTCGTGCGGCCGGCCGCTCAAGCCGTGCGCGCGAAGGTCGGGCATGATCACCCGAAATCCTGCCGCCGCAATTCGCGCCGCATGGCCGAACTTGATCCAGTTCATGTTCGCGTCGGAAAAGAGACCATGAAGCAGCACGACCGGCCTGCCCTGCCCCAGCTCGTGAAAAGCGAGCTGCACCCCGTCGGAGGCGTTCCAGTAGCGAACCTGCGCTTCGCTCATCCGGGGAAGCTGCCCGTTGCGTCGACCCACTTGTCGACCAGCTTCTGATAATCCTCGGTCCGCACTTCCTTGAGGCCCTCGGTGTTGAGCCAGGCGCGGTGCATGCTCTCCGCGCCGAAATGATGCTTGGGCACGAACGGCGAAGGATCGTCGAAGGAGGCAACAGTAAGATCCATGTTCTCGCTCCCCTCCTTGAAGCGAAAGCCGAGCGACGTCCCGCACTCGCGGCAATAGGGCCGGTCAGCGATCGGCGAGCTATCGAACCAGTCGGGCTGGTGCTCCCATTCGATCTCAGCCTGCTTCACGCTCTTGAAGGCAATCGAGACCGAGCCGGTTGCTCGCTGGCACATCCGGCAGTGGCAGAGATAGGCGTCATGGTCGTGGACTGTCGCGGTGTAGCGGACCCGCCCGCATGCGCACCCCCCGTTCACCTGCTCGTCCATCCTCATCCCTCCTTGGTTCCCGGCCCAATGCGCGGCTAAGGGGCGGCATGTCCAGCGCTCCATCGGCCGACGAAATCGCACGCGACGCCACCTGGCTCGCTCAGGCGCTCGACCCGAACGCGGGCATGGTGCGGCTGGTTGCGATGGACCGCGACAGCTATCGCGCGGCGAGCTTCCTCGATGACCGTTTGATGCAGCAAGCGGTCGACGCGCAGATCGTGCCATGGCCCGACGTCGTGGCAGCAGTGGACGGTGAGTTTCGCAGCGACGCGCGTTGGATCTTCCACATCGGCCATGTCGGCTCGACCCTGATTTCACGGCTGCTCGGTGAGATCAACGGCGTGCTTGCAGTCCGCGAGCCGCGGCTGCTTCGCGATGTGGCGATGACCCCGGAGGCGGTGCGCGAGGTCTACCTTCGCTCGATCCCAAAGCTCATGTCGCGCACCTTTGCCGGTGACGAGGTCGCCTGCGTCAAAGCCACCAGCTTCGCGAGCGAGATCGCGGCCAACCTCGTCCCGCCCGGCGAGCGCGCGCTCTTCATGTACGCGAGTCCGCGCAACTACATTGCCAGCATCCTTGCCGGCGAGAACAGCGTGAAGGAACTGCACGCGCTCGCCGACTTTCGCGCGCAACGCCTCGCAGGGCGCGGTATCGCCCAACCTGCTCCGCGCAACGACGCCGACCGCGCCGCCGCTGCCTGGTCGTGCGAGATGGTGACGCTCGAAGCCGTGGCCGAAGCCACGGCAGACCGGCACATCGCCTGGGCCGATTTCGACACAATGCTCGGCAACATGTCGGCAGAGCTCGGCCGCATCGCCTCCTTCTTCGGCTTCAACGCCGATGCAGCGAAGCTCGACATTATTGCACGCGGCCCCCTCATGACCCGCTACTCGAAGGATCCGAATTACGAGTACAGCCCGAACCTTCGCGAGCAGATCATCGCGCAAGAGCTTCAGCTTCAGGGGGAAGAGATTGAGGCCGCCCTTGCCATGCTCCGCGCTACGGCCGAAAAGTCGCCGCTACTCGCGCGGGCGCTGAACCGCGCCGAAGGGAACTGAATGTACCGAATCCTGCAGCTGCTGACCGATGCCGAAATCGAGGAGTGCCGCAAGATCGCGGCCACAGCCTCCTTCGTGCACGGACGCATCACCAACCCGCACAACAAGGCCAAGCAGAACGAGCAGCTGCATGAGCCGCAGTCCTACCAAAAGAGCTCGCAGATGCTGCTGCAGGCGTTCGGCCGCAGCGAGGAATTTCGCGAATTCGCCTTCCCGACCATGATCGCGCCGCCGCTGATCACCCGCTACCAGCCGGGCATGCATTACGGCGCGCATTCCGATGCCGCCTTCATCCAGCTGCCCGGCGGCGCGCTGCGCAGCGACCTCAGCTGCACGGTCTTTCTCAACGATCCGGAGAGTTACGAGGGCGGCGCGCTGCACATCCACCTCGGCGACGCTGAAATGCAGTTCAAGCTGCCGCCCGGATTCGCGGTGATCTACCCTTCAGACACGCTCCACGCGGTCGACCCTGTCACGAAGGGTGAGCGGCTGGTCGCGATCACCTTCATCCAGAGCCGGATCCAGGACCCGTTCCGCCGCAACCTGCTGTTCAATCTGAACGAAGTCGCGGCGCTGGAAGGGCTGAAAATGAGCCCGGAGAATTTCGCGCGGCTTCAGGTCGTCCAGAACCAGCTGCTGCGCCACTGGGGCCAGTAAAGCTTAGGCTGCTTTCTGCAGGTGCTTCCGGCCTAGCAGCTCCGCGATCTGCACGGCGTTTAGCGCCGCGCCCTTGCGGAGGTTGTCGCTAACGACCCAAAGGCTGAGGCCATTCTCGACCGTCGGGTCCTCACGGATGCGGCTGACGTACGTGGCATAGTCACCGACCGCTTCGACCGGCGTCACGTAACCGCCGTTCTCGCGCTTATCGACCACCATCACGCCGGGCGCCTCGCGCAGGATCTCGCGGGCCCGGTCGGCCGAAATCTCGTTGTCGAACTCGATGTTCACAGCTTCCGAGTGGCCGACGAACACGGGCACCCGCACGCAGGTCGCGGTCAGCTTGATCTTCGGATCGAGGATTTTCTTGGTCTCGACCACCATCTTCCACTCTTCCTTGGTGGACCCGTCGTCCAGGAAAGTGTCGATGTGCGGGATC
>JAFBAM010000167.1 GCA_019247755.1 Sphingomonas sp. | reverse complement strand
CTCGCCGCAGCGGTGCTGTCGACGCCGCTCGGCGGCTGCATCTCGGTCAAGGCGCCGGACAAGCCGATCGAGATCAATCTCAACGTCACCATCCGGCAGGAGGTGCTGGTGCGGCTGCAACGCGACGTCGAGCAACTGATCAACCAGAATCCGCAAGCCTTCCCACAGACGAAAAAGCCGTGAGAAAGCTGCTTCTTCTCACGGCACTCGTGGGTTGGCCGGCGGTCGCACAGACGCCGGCGGTCGACGCTGCCCGGGCCGCCGGTGTCATTGGCGAGCGCTACGACGGCTATGTCGGGGTCGCCGCGCCCACTTCAGCCACGGTGCGGAGCCAGGTTGCGACCATCAATCTTCAGCGCCGGTCGCTCTACAGCCGGCTGGCGGCGAGCAAGGGCGTTAGCCCGCAGGACGTTGGCGTTACCGCGGGCTGTCAGCTGTTATCCCGCCTTGGCGTGGGCGAGGCATACATGCTGGCCGATGGAAGCTGGCGGCGCCTCGCGCCCGGCCGGTCCGCGGTGCCGGACTACTGCCGGTAAACTTCGAACGAGCTTCGATATTCGGGCTTGAGTGCAGCAATCAGCTGCGCGGTCACCGGTAGCGGGGTTTCATAAGGCCCTTCGACATAGGGGCCGGCGACATATTCATCGGCGACAAAGTGGATGCGGTCGAAGCGGCCATTCTTGTTGTTGTCGAACGGGGCGATCTCGAGCTCGGCATATTTCGGACACGCGCCGAAATCCCCGTCCATTTTTTCACCGTCGCGGCGCTGCTCGCGTTCGGCATTGAGGGCTTTGCAGTAGGCGGCTCGGGTGACGGCCGCGAATGCGCCGGCCTTTGAAAACAGGGCATTCATATCGACCGGCCGGTTGAGCTTACGGTCCCAGAGCAGCACTTCGCTGCCGTGTGAAGGGTGGGCGCCGCCGGTGTAGGCCTCGTAAGCGCCTTCCAGCGACAGCAGCCTGATCGACTGCCCGGAAGTCGACCACATCATGGAATAATAATGGCCGTCGAAGTCGCGCTTCTGGTCGACCGTCAGCTTCTTGTCCTCGGCTGCATATTGCTGAGCCTTGGCGAGGGCGGTCTTGGCCGCGTTGTAGAGCCTGAGGTCGAGGGCCGGAATGGCGACGGCCTCGGTGGGCCATTCGTATGTGAATTCGAGCAGCGGCGTGTTGCGGGCGACCTTGTGAGTGGTCGCGGCAAGCGCCATTGCCGGCAGCAGCAGCGCAAGAAGCGCAATCCCCCGTTTCATGTTCGCAGCCTACATGGGGCCAGCGCGGTTGACTATCTTCCGGCCCGTTCATAAAGGAGCGGCGCCTTGGCGGTATCGATTTCCGCCATGTTTCTCGTCCCGGTCTGGCCCTTGGATTTCAGCAGGGGCGACGCACAGGGGAGACGCATGGCAGAGGACGAAACCGGCGAGGTCCCGAAGCTTCCACCAGATTCGCGGCTCGAATCGCTCGATGAGCGGCTCGACCGGTTGCAGCAGGCGGAGGCGAAAAGGACCGAAAAGCCCAAGCCTGATGCCAGCTATCAGGCGGGCCAGCTGGTCCTGAGCAACCTGATCGGTGCTCCTGCGGGAGGGTTCATTATTGGCTTCGTACTCGACAAGTGGCTCGGTACGCAGCCCTGGTTGTTGCTGATCATGCTGTTCCTCGGATTCCTCGGGGGATTCATGAACGTGATGCGGATTTCAAAGAGCTCGACGGGCAGCGGGCCCGACGGGCGGAAATAAGGGAAGTGTAGTGGCGGCCGGCGACATCGATCCGATGCACCAATTCTCGATCGAGCCCATTGCGGGTTCGTTCAATGGTGGCACCAATCCGTTCGTCTTCACCAACAGCGCGCTGTGGACGCTGATCGTCCTCGCGACGATCTGGTTCTTCATGCTCGGCGGAATGAAGCGCCAGCTGATTCCCGGCCGCTGGCAGGTCGCCGTCGAGGGCCTGATCGGCTTTGTCGATGACATGGTCCATGCGAGCATCGGGCCTGAGGGACGCAAGTATCTCCCCTGGGTCTTCACGGCCTTCATCTTCCTCCTGTTCGCCAACCTGATGGGCAATATGCCTTTTGGTGTAGTCGCGGCAGCGCATCCTTTCACCGTCACGAGCCAGTTTACGTTCACTGGTGTCATGTCGCTGATCAGCTTCGCGATCGTCCTCGGTGTCGGCTTCTGGAAGCACGGCTTCCACTTCTTCTCGCTGTTCGTGCCTTCGGGCGTCCATTGGATCGGCAAGGTCCTGCTGTTCCCGATCGAGTTCGTGTCGTTCCTGGTGCGGCCGTTCAGCCTCGGGCTTCGTCCCTTCATCGCCATGTTCGCCGGGCACATCCTGCTCGACATTTTCGGCAATTTCGTTGTCCAGGGTCTTCAGGCGGGCGGGGGCGGGATCGGCGTCTCAATCCTTTGCTTCCTGTTCGTGACCTTCATCAGCGCTCTTGAGCTGCTGGTTGCGGCCATCCAGGCCTACGTCTTTGCAATCCTGACGTCGCTGTACATCAACGACGCGGTCAACCTTCACTAAGTCATTCTTCACAAGGAGTTACGGTAATGGATCTCGCTTCTGCCAAGGTCATCGGCGCTGGTCTCGCAGCGATCGGCGTCGGCGCTGCTGCTGCAGGCGTCGGCTACGTGTTCGGCTCGTTCCTTCAGAGCGCGCTGCGCAATCCGGCGGCTGCTGACAGCCAGCAGGGCCGTCTGTTCATCGGCTTCGCAGCCGCCGAGCTTCTCGGCCTGATGGCGTTCGCCATCGCGATGATCATCCTGTACGCCTTCAAGGGCTAATACAGGCTCCAATGCCTCAGCTATCGCAACTCGGTGAGGTCCTGCTTTCCCAGCTGTTCTGGCTGGCGATTGCGCTCGGCTTCATCTTCTTCGTAATCGGGCGCGGGATGGTCCCCAGGATTCAGGCGACCGTCGATGCGCGCGAGCAGAAGATTGCCGGCGACCTCGAGCAGGCACAGGCCGCTCGGGCCGCTGCCGATGAGACCGAGGCGGCGTGGCGCGCCCGGATGGACGCCGCGCGGGCCGAGGCTGCGAAGCTGGCCCAGGATGCGAAGCAGAAGAGTGCGGCCGACACCGAGAAGAAGGTGAAGGCCGCGGCCGACAAGCTGAACCTGAAGATCGATTCCTCCGAAGCGAAGATCCGCGACTCCCTTGCGGCCGCTCGGTCGGAGATCGAGACCGTGGCTGCCGAGGCAACCCGCGAGCTGGTTCAGCGCCTGACGGGTCTCAAGGTCGACAGCAAGGAAGCCGCCGCTGCGGTGAAGGCGGAAATGCATGGTTGAAGCCGAACCCACTTACCTCGGCCTGAACCCGGGCGGCTGGGTCGCGCTGGCGATGCTCGTCGTCTTCGCGATCATGATCTGGAAGAAGGTGCCCGCAGCGATCGGCAAGGCGCTCGACAGCAAGATCGCGCTGATCCGCGATCAGCTCGCCGAAGCCGAGTCCCTGCGCAAGGAAGCCGAGGCGCTGAAGGCCGAATATGAGAAGAAGGCGAAGTCGGTCGACAAGGACCGGGCCGCCCTTCTCGAACGCGCCAAGCATGAGGCCGAAGAGATCGTCGCCAAGGCCAAGACCGACGCGGAGGCGCTGATCGGCCGCCGGACGCGCATGGCCGAGGAGAAGATCGCAGCCGAAGAGCGAACGGCGATCGAGCAGCTCCGGGCTTCTGCCGCCGACGCTGCAGCCAAGGCCGCCGCGAAGCTGATCGCCGAGCGGCACGACGCCGGTACCGACGCCAAGCTCGTCGATCAGGCGATCAAGGAAATCGCCGCGCGCTGACGCTTACTGGCGGTGCTCGCCGCCAGGCTGGCTGACGCCTTCTAGCGCTTCTGAAGCGCAGTCGGTGTCGGCTTCGCGGCTGAGGTCGCCGATGCTGACGATGCCGCACAGGCGTTCGCCCTGGTCGATGACGGGCAGCCGCCGCACCTGCGCCTCGCTCATCCTCGCCGCAGCGTCCTCCACCTCGTCATCAACCCGCGCGCAGATGACGTCGCTAGACATCAGGTCGCGGACGGGAGTGTCGGGGCCGTGGCCCTTGGCGATGCCGCGAACCGCGATGTCGCGGTCGGTGATCATGCCGACGAGGCGGTCGCCTTCCGCCACCGGGATCGAGCCGGCATCCGCGCTCAACATGAAGCTCGCCGCTTCCTGAACGCGCTGGTCGGGACGCACGGTCTGGACGTTCTCCGTCATGACTTCGCTGACTTTCATGATCGCTCTCCTCCGAAGAATAGCAGCCAAGAAAACGAACGGACGACGAAGCCGTTGCGGTTGTTACGGCACGTTTTCCGTCAGCAAGTCGTAGGTCGCGACCAGCTCGTCCTTCTGATTGAAGACTTCTACCGCCCAGCGGACCTGGCCGGTTTCCTCCGACTTGATCGACTTGGCGCGGACGGTGAGCTCAACGCGAAGCGAATCGCCGGGATAGAGTGGCGTCAGGAAGCGCAGATTCTCGAGCCCCGTGTTGGCGAGCACTGGGCCCGGGTCAGGCCAGACGAACAGACCTGCAGCGAAGCTCAGGATCAGGTAGCCGTGGGCGACCCGGCCCTCGAAGATCGGCGAAGCCTTGGCCGCTTCCTCGTCCATGTGAGCGTAGAATTTGTCGCCGGTGAACTCGGCGAAATGCTCGATATCCTCCAGCGTCACGGTGCGCGGCCCCGTCTTCCACGTGTCGCCGATGTGGAGCTCGCTCATCTTCAGCGTGAAGGGGTGGACGTCGATGAAATGCTTGGGCGCGCCGGGCACATATTGCTCGGTGATCGCGGCGATCATTGCCGGCGACGACTGGAGCGCCGTGCGCTGCATGTAATGCTTCACGCCGCGAACGCCGCCCATCTCCTCGCTGCCGCCGGCGCGGCCGGGACCGCCGTGGACCAGTACCGGAAGCGGTGAGCCATGACCGGTCGATTCGGCGGCATTGTCGCGGTTCAGGACTAGCATCCGTCCGTGATAGGCGGCCGCGCCCTGGATGAAATCGCGGGCCGCTTCAGGCGAGTGGGTGAACAAGGAGAGCGCGAGGCTTCCTTTGCCGCGGTTCGCGAGCGCGACCGCGTCGACCATGTCCTTGTAGGGCATGATGGTCGAGACCGGGCCGAACGGCTCGCAGTCGTGGACCGCCTCGGTCTTCCACGGATCGTCGGTGCGCAGAAGCACCGGCGGCAGGAATGCGCCTCCCGGCACCGGCGGATCGGCATTGGGGTCGCCCGCGACGATCCGCGCGCCAGCTGCTTCGAGCTGTGCGATCTTTTCCCGCACGTCGTCGAGCTGGCTGAGGCTGACAAGCGCGCCCATACGCGTATCCTCGGCGCGCGGGTCACCGACTTTTGTCCTGGTGAGCCGCTCTGCGAGTGCCTGCTGGACGGCGTCGAGATATTGCGCGGGAGCCATTGCGCGGCGGATGGCGGTGCACTTCTGTCCCGCCTTGACCGTCATCTCGGTCGCGACTTCCTTGATGAACAGCTCGAACTCCGGCGTTCCCGGCGCCGCGTCAGGCCCCAGCAGCGAGGCGTTGAGGCTGTCCTGTTCGGCAACGAAGCGGACGGACTCGCGGACGACGGTTGGGTGCGTGCGGAGCTTCAACGCCGTCGACGCAGAACCCGTGAAGCTGACGACGTCCTGGCCCGTCAAATGATCGAACAGGTCGCCGACGCCACCGACGATCAGCTGGATCGCACCGGCGGGGAGGACGTTCGCCTCGACCATGATCTTGAACGCGGCTTCGCATAGATA
Source organism: Sphingomonas sp. (assembly GCA_019247755.1). GTDB lineage: Bacteria > Pseudomonadota > Alphaproteobacteria > Sphingomonadales > Sphingomonadaceae > Sphingomicrobium. The sequence continues at coordinate 283 of JAFBAM010000167.1, read as the reverse complement.
GGCCGTTGCGGTGGCCGGCTTCACGATTGCCGGAACGCCCGCGAGCAGGGACGGTGCGAGCTTCTCCAGCATTCCCCACACGGGGAAGTTGAAGGCGTTGATGTGCACCGCCGCGCCCTGGAGGGGCGTGTAGATGTGCTGGCCGACGAACGTGCCGTTCTTCGACAGGCCCTCGAGCTGGCCATCCAGCAGCACGTGCGCATCGGGCAATTCACGTCGCCCCTTCGACGAGAAGGAAAATAGCGTGCCCGCGCCGCCCTCGATGTCGATCCAGCCGTCTTTG
>JAFBAM010000128.1 GCA_019247755.1 Sphingomonas sp. | reverse complement strand
CCAGTGGTGACCGAACCGCCCAAGGCGATCCGCGCGCTCAAATGGGCGGTCGAACAGATGGAGGAGCGCTATCGGATGATGGCCAACCTCGGAGTCCGCGCGCTGCCCAGCTTCAACGCCAAGGTCCGCGAAGCCAAGGCCAAGGGCGCGAAGCTCGGGCGCCGGGTGCAGACCGGCTACGACGCCGATACGGGCCAGCCGCTCTACGAGACCGAGCAGCTCGAATATGAGGTGCTGCCGCAGATCGTCGTCGTCGTCGACGAGCTGGCCGACCTGATGATGACCGCCGGCAAGGAGGTCGAGTTCCTGATCCAGCGCCTCGCGCAGAAGGCGCGGGCGGCCGGCATCCACCTCATCATGGCGACACAGCGTCCGTCGGTCGACGTCATCACCGGCGTCATCAAAGCCAACCTCCCCACCCGCGTCAGCTTCCAGGTCACCAGCAAGATCGACAGCCGCACCATCCTCGGCGAGCAGGGGGCGGAGCAGCTGCTGGGCAAGGGCGACATGCTTTACATGCCGGGCGGCAAGCAGATCATCCGCGTCCATGGACCGTTCGTTGCCGACGAGGAGGTTCGCGCGGTGGCGGAACATTGGCGCAAGCAAGGATCGCCCGATTACGTCCAGGCGGTCACCGAGGAGCCCGAGGACGGGGGCTATTTATTCGACGGCCAGCCGACCGGCGAGGACGACGCCGAGACCCAGCTCTATCGCAAGGCAATACAGATTGTCGCCGAGAGCCAGAAAGCCTCGACCTCTTACCTCCAGCGGCAGCTTCGCGTCGGCTACAACAGCGCCGCGCGGCTGATCGAGCGGATGGAGAAGGACGGGCTAGTCGGGCAGCCGGATCATGTCGGCCGGCGCGAGGTGCTGATCGACCCCGACGGACATCCGCTCTGAGCCTGAACGTCACGGAACCGGCGGGTTCAGAGCGCATTCAAGGCCGAAACGCCAGTTTCCGGCGCAAAATCCCAGGAGTTTCGAGCATGACCCCCAAGAGTATTGCACGCGTGCTGCTGCCGATTGCGCTGGTTGCGACGCCGAGCATCGCCGCGGCGCCGTCACCCGATCTCGCGAAGCTCAAGGACCATTTGTCGTCGGTGCAGACCATGACCGCGAATTTCACCCAGACCGACGCCAAGGGCCGGACCGATTCGGGTACCTTGCAGATGAAGCGGCCCGGCCGGATCCGCTTCGAATATAGCGCCGGGGACGTGCTGCTCGTCGCCAACGGCAAGACGCTGACCTTCCTCGACTACTCGGTCGGCCAGAAATCGAGCTGGCCGCTGGGCCGGACGCCGCTCGGGCCGCTGCTTTCGAATTCGCCCGACTTCAACGGCAAAGCGGAGATCCTGCCCAGCACCGACAGCCGCGTCGTCGTTGCCCGCGCGAAGAGCGCGGGCCAATATGGGCAGCTGACCCTCGCCTTCCTTCGGAACTCGTCGGCTCCGGGCGGCCTCCAGCTCTACGGCTGGACCGCGATCGACCCGCAGAACCACCGCACGACGGTCAAGCTGACGAACGTCCGCTTCAACGTTGCCGTGCCCGAGAGTGCATTCGACTACGCCGACCCGAAAAAGAAAAAGTGATGAGAAGGGTTTTGATTCGCGACCTGTTCATCGGCGCGACAGGGGGCGACGCCTAGAACGCAATTTGACCCTGCGGATGCTTGGGGTTTCCCCCTGTTACCCGGGCCCGCAGGTCCCTTGCGTGACACACGCTCGGTCGGCCCTCGCTCCAAGCCCCCGGAGCGAGGGCCTTTCTCTTATGGGCATCGGCGGGCTAAGCGGCACCGCGTGAGCAAACGGCTGAAGATCGTATCCTGGAACATCAACTCGGTCCGCGCCCGAACCGCGCTGGTCGAGCGGCTGATCACGGAGCAGCAACCCGATATCCTGTGCCTGCAGGAAACCAAGGTGCTCGACAGCATCTTCCCGTTCGAATTGTTCGATCGCCATGGCTACGTGCATCGCCAGCTCAACGGCCAGCGGATGCATCACGGCGTCGCGATCCTCAGCCGGGTGCCGCTGAAGGACCCGGGCAAGCACGACTGGCAGGACAATGGGGAGGCGCGCCACGTCGGCGTGGGGCTCGATTGCGGGATCCGGCTCGAAAACGTCTACGTCCCCGCGGGTGGCGATATTCCCGACCGGAACCTGAACCCCAAGTTCGGACAGAAGCTCGACTTCATCGAGCGCATGACGCGCTGGTCCGACGGACTTCGGGAGCCGACGATCATCGTCGGCGACTTCAACGTCGCGCCGCTGGAATGCGACGTCTGGAGCCACAAGGCCCTGCTGACCGTCGTCAGCCATACGCCGGTCGAGGTCGAGGCGCTGACCAGGCTGCAACAGGCGCACGACTGGATCGATATCGGCCGCAAGTTCGTGCCGGCGCCGGAGCGCAACTTCACCTGGTGGAGCTACCGCTCTCCCGACTGGACCAAGAACGACCGCGGCCGCCGGCTCGACCATATGTGGGCCTCGCCGGAGCTTTCGGGGCACCTCAAGGCGCATGAAGTGCTGGAGCCGTGCCGCAACTGGCAGCGGCCTTCGGACCATGTGCCGCTGCTCGTCGAGATCGAGGCGTGACAGCGAGCGCGGTCCGCATGGGGATCGCGCTGCTGCGCGCCGGGCGGCCGGTGCGGATCGACGGTCCGGTGCCGACGGCGGTGCTGTCGGTTGAAACTGCGACGGCGGACCTGCTGGGTCTGTTGGACCCTGATCGCAAGGCGAAGCTGATGATCAGCGGCGAGCGTGCCGCGGCGCTGAATCTTGCCAACGAACGTGATGCCGCCGACCCGGCCGCGCCGGTGGTGCTTGGCAGCGAGGATTGGCTCGATGCGGAGAAGGCGATGGCGATCGCCGATCCGGGCAGGGACCTCGACCGCGCTCCGGTCGGCCCGCTGCACCCGGTCGCCCCCGACTGCGCCGAGACCGGCCGCGCCGCGCTTGATCTTGCGAGGGCCGCAGGGCTGCTGCCGGCTTTGTGGCTGCTCGATCCA
>JAFBAM010000124.1 GCA_019247755.1 Sphingomonas sp. | reverse complement strand
ACGACCGCGAGATGACGCGCGACGAAGCGGTCAAGCACGTTCGAGAGATGTTCGCAAAGCTCGATACCAATCGCGATGGTGTCGTCACGCGAGAGGAAATCGACGCGCTCCACCAGAAGATGATGGGCGCGATGGGCATGGCCGGGGACATGGAGAAACGTCTCAGCGAGCACGGCGTCATAATGGGCGACCGGAATCAGATCTTCGACCGGCTCGACACTAATCATGACGGCAGCATCAGCCGCCAGGAGTTCACGTCAGCAGCGCCTCAAGTCCGCCAGGAGCGAGTGATGATCATCCGCAACGGTCCGGACGGTGGCCCTCCCATGCCCGGCGGACCCGCAATGGAAGGCATGAAGATGCGGATGCACGGTGAGGGAATGGGCCACGGGTTCGGCGGCCATCTCTTCGACATGGCCGACGCAAATCACGACGGCCGGCTGACGCTCCAGGAAGCGGAGACCGCGGCCCTGGCGCATTTCGACAAGGCCGACCTCAACCACGACGGGAAGATTACGCCCGACGAGCGCGCGCAGATGCACGCCCTTCGCCACGAGCGTAAGCCCAGCTAGGCGGTTTCCAGCGTTTTCTTGCGACCGGCGCTGCGCGGCTTCTTCGCCGCCGGCGCCGGTTTCGCATCCAGCGCCCGATATTTGCGCTCGGTCTCCAGCATGTAGTCGCGCGTGATCGGTGTCGCGCGGCGATCGCGGACGTACTGCACCTGAAAATTGCAGGCCGCGCCGCTCTCGAACATCACGATCCCGCCAGCGAGGTAGAATTCCCACATGCGGAAGAAGCGCTCGTCGTACATCTTCACGATCTTCGCGCGGGCCTTGATCGCCCGCTCGAGCCAATGGCGGAGCGTGTAAGCATAGTGCAGCCGCAGCGTCTCGACGTCGCTGACGATCATCTTCACCTTCTCGCTTGAGCCGCACATCTGGCTGAGCGACGGGAGGTGATATCCCGGGAAGACCCATTTGTCGGTGAACGGGTCAGGCGTCCCCGCGCCGCCGAGCTTGCCGATCGTGTGCAGCAGCATCACGCCGTCGTCGGTCAATAGCTCGCGGCACTTGGCGTAGAACTCGTCGTAGTGGGCCGCTCCGACATGCTCGAACATGCCGACCGACACGATCCGGTCGAAGCGGTCGTTCAACAGCCGGTAGTCGATCAGCTCGAACTTCACATGGTCTGAGACGCCGGCGTCCCTGGCGCGACGGCGGGCGACCTTCAGCTGCTCCTCGGAGAGCGTGATTCCGAGCACATCCACTCCTGCAACCTTGTGCAGGTAGAGCGCCATCCCGCCCCAACCGCAGCCGATGTCGAGCACGCGCTGGCCGGGCTTCAGGTCGAGCTTGGCCGCGATGTGCGCCTTCTTGTCCGCTTGCGCCTGCTCCAGGCTGTTCTTCGGATCGGTGAAGTACGCGCAGCTGTACTGCAGGTCGTCGTCGAGGAAGAGCGCGTACAGCTCGTTCCCGATGTCGTAATGGTGCGCGACATTCTTGCGCGACTTGGCGACCGGATTGCGGCGGAACAGCGAGACGAGCTTTCCGGCCTTGCCCTTGGCGAGGTCCTTTCGGTGGCCGCGCTCCCAGGGCTCGGCGCCGGTGATCAGCTCGAGCAGGTCGAGGATCGTGCCGCCGTCCTCGATCGTCAGCCGCCCGTCCATATAGGCCTCACCGAGCCGGAGACGCGGATTGCGGAAGATGTCGAGCGCCACGCGGCGATCGTGGAATTTCACGGTCACGTGGCTGCCCCCGCCGGGACCGTGCGTCTCGCGCTTCCCGTCGGGACCGACGAGCGTGATGCTGCCGACCGGCAGTATTCGATCGATAAACTTGCCGATCAGCGACATTTCAGACTCCCGATAGTTGCCGCCCCGATGCCACGCCCCGGGCGTGGCCGCAAATCAATGCGGTTTACGATAATGCTCGCCAGCGAAGGCCCAGCGGATCGTCTGAGCGACGCCGTAGGTCGCTCCGCGCACGAATGGCGAGATCAACGGCCGGGAGAGCCCGTGCATATTGCGCGCGAAGGCGGGCATGAGATCGACTGCGGCGTTCATCAGCAGGCGCTGCACCGGCGCTTCCGCCACGGATTTGACCGGCGACTTGAGCACGAGATCGCGGAACGCTCGCGTTCGCTGATCCGACCGCAATTCGGAGCGGAATTCCCGGATCAGGTTCTCCGCCTGAGCGCGCGTGCGCGGCACCGGGTCGGCATCGAGCAAGCGCGCGACTTCGCCGCTTTCGGCGAAATAGGTGTCCTGGTCGGCGCGGCTCATCCGCGGCTCGGCATAGCGACGCCAGCCATCGAGGAAATTGATGGCCCCGGCGACGTGCACCCAGGCGAGCAAATGCGGATCGGTCGCGCGATACTCGGTACCGTCCGGTAGCGTGCCGCTGACCTGCTCATGGATCGCCTTGACTTTGGCGATCGCCGCCTCCGCTTTGTCGCGATGACCATAAGTAGTGACCGCTATGAAGCGCGCGGTGCGTCGCAGCCGCCCGAGCAAGTCGTCGTGCACGTCGCTGTGATCCCACACGCCGGCGAGCGCTTTGGGATGGAGCATCTGCGTCAGCAGCGCCGCGATGCCGCCGACCATCATCGAGGTGACGTCGCCATGCACGCGGCGGATTACCGATCCGGGCGGGAAGAGCGCGTCGTCGGACGCAGGCACGGGCTTCTCACCCTTCGCCTGATCGTTGAAGGTTGCGCGGACCTGCCTCACCAAGGCTCGGCGTACCGGCGCAAACATTAAGCCGCCTCGCGACTCCGGCGTTTCTTTTCGGCCGCAGTTTTGAGCTGGCCGCAGGCGGCATCTATGTCGCGGCCGCGCGGCGTGCGCACCGGTGCTGAGATGCCGGCCTCGAAGACGATGTTGCTGAATGAGCGGATGCGGTCGTCGGTCGAGCATTCGTAGGGCGCGCCCGGCCATGGGTTGAAGGGGATCAGGTTGACCTTCGCGGGCAGGCGGTATTGCCGGATCAGCCGCACCAGCTCCCGCGCATGCTCATCGCTGTCGTTCTTGTCCTTCAGCATCACATATTCAAACGTAATGCGGCGCGCATTGTTCGCCCCGGGATATGCCGCGCATGCCTCAAGCAGCTGCTCGATCCCGTACTTCCGATTGAGCGGCACGATCTCGTCGCGGATTTCCTTGGTCACCGCGTGAAGCGACACTGCAAGGTTGACGCCGATCTCGGCGCCGGCACGTTCCATCATCGGCACGACGCCGCTGGTCGACAGCGTAATCCGGCGGCGTGACAGGCCGAGCCCGTCGCCATCCATCACGATCTTCAGCGCGTCGCGGACATTGTCGAAATTGTAGAGCGGCTCGCCCATGCCCATCATGACGATGTTGGTGAGCATGCGGCCTTCCGGCTGGCTCGGCCATTCGCCGAGCGCGTCGCGAGCGAGCATCACCTGCCCGACAATCTCCGCAGGCTCCAGGTTGCGGACCAGCTGCATCGTCCCGGTGTGACAGAAACGGCAGTTGAGCGTGCAGCCGACCTGGCTCGACACGCACAGGGTCCCGCGATCGGCATCCGGGATGAACACCATCTCGAAATCATGGCCGTCGTGCGTCCTCAACAGCCACTTGCGCGTGCCGTCGGAGGAAACCTGCGCCTCGACGACTTCGGGCCGCGAAATGACGAACCGCTCGGCGAACCAAGGCTGCTGAGCCTTGGCGACGTCGCTCATGCCCATAAAGTCAATGACGCCGCGATTGTAGATCCAGTGCCAGACCTGCTTGGAACGAAGCTTCGCCTGCTTCGGCTCAAGCCCCGCGGTCTCGAACTCGGCGCGGATTGCGTCTTTCGACAGCCCGACAAGCTCGACCTTGCCATCGGCGCGTGGCTTTGTGGCCCGCGCCACAGGCACAGGGTCAACGGCGCCGGGGATCGGCATCAGGTTGGTGTCGGCACTCATGGCGAGCCGCCTATCTAGGTGCAATTACTGGATTTTGCCAGTGCCGCGGAGCGCACAACGGGCCGCCGCCGCATCGATCGCCGTCGGCGCGCCGTCGAGAAGATAAGGATCAGAGAAACGTACGCCCGCCATGTCGCGACTTTCAACGCGCATCGTCGTTCCGGCCCGAAACGCTTCGATGATGGCCTGCGCCTGCAGCGGGCCGCGGCTCCAGGCCATTCCCGATCGGGTCACCAACAGGAACGGCTGGTCGCCGACGTGAAGGATGACGCTGGCATCGCCGCGAGGCATCCGACTCATCCGGACATGCACCTCGGCGGCGCGGCCGCCATTGGCAAAGAAACTGATGCCCGCCTCCGCCTGCACCTTATCCCTGGGCGCGATATTCTGCGAGCGGGACAGCGCCTCGCACACGGCCCCGCGGTCGATCGCTGCCCAGGCGCCGCCGGCAAAGAGCACCGAGCCGCGAGCGCCGGCTGCGGTCGCCAAGAGCCCAAGCGAGATGATCATTCCGCGCTTCATCATGATAACGCTATTCCGAAAGCGCCACTTCGCCAATCGTGGCCGAATCATCCGAAACGACAGCTTAACCATCCAATCTTGTTGTTTAATTCCGATTATGCCATCGAACGCGGGCTCGGTTTGTATTGATTCGCGTCAGGGGAGCCAATGAACCGAGCATATTCCAGTCCGCACAGAGCCCGATTCTAGGCCGCGCGCGACCGCCTGGCTTCCATGCCCATTGCCGAATTTCTGAGCCGTTTCGCGGCAGAACTCGCCCTGTTCGCAGGAGTCGGGTTCCTGTTGTTTGCGGTCAACGATCTTTTAGTCGACCTGATCTATTTCGCGCGGCGGCTTTGGCGCGGGCTGAGAATCTACAGGCGTCACCCGCGAACCTACGCCAGCTATTACGTCTTTAACAAGAATCCCGGCTTCATCGCCGTCCTCGTTCCCGCCTGGGATGAGTCCGCGGTCATCGCCTCGATGTTGAAGGCGACGTTGCAGCGGTACGATTACGACGATTACCGAATCTTCGTCGGCCATTATCGCAATGACCCTGCGACGGCGGCAGCAATCGCCGGTGTGGCCGATCCGCGCGTCGAAGCCGTCGAGGTCGCGGCCAACGGCCCGACCACCAAGGCCGATTGCCTCAATCACCTCTATGACGCGCTCGTCGAATATGAGCTGGCGAAGGGGGTCGAGGCCAAGGCAGTCGTGCTTCACGACGCCGAGGACGTAGTCCATCGTTACGAGCTTCGGATCTTCGATGGCCTGATCGGCGACGTCGCAGCGATCCAGCTACCAGTGCTTCCCCTCACCGACCGCAACTCACGCTGGATTGCCGG
>JAFBAM010000052.1 GCA_019247755.1 Sphingomonas sp. | reverse complement strand
GCTGCCGCAATGGTCGATATGGCCGTGGGTCAGCAGGATCTTTTCAATGGTGACGCCGGCCTGCTGTGCTGCCGCCTTGAGTCGCGGCAGGTCGCCACCCGGATCGACGAACGCGCCACGCATCGTCGCCGTGCACCACAGCAGGGTGCAATTCTGCTGCAGAGGCGTCACGGGAATGATCGCCGCACGAAGGGGCTGGTCGGTCACCTGTAGTCGGGCGTCAGCTGGTCCGCGGCTGGCGGTTCATTCGCCATCGACTTCGATACCGCCTCGGCCTGGCGGAGGACGCGGAGGATGTTGCCGCCGGCGAGCTTGGCGAGGTTCTGGTCGGTCCAGCCGCGGCGGATCAGCTCGGCGAACAGGTTCGGATAGTCCTGCACGCCGGTGAGGCCGACCGGCACACTGGGGATGCCGTCGAGGTCGCCGCCGATCCCGACATGATCATAGCCCGCGATTTTTGCGATGTGATCCACATGGTCGGCAACCTGGCTGACGGTCGCGGCCGGCTGCGGGTGCGCCTTGGTCCATGCATCCATCGCGGCATCGATGTCGGCCTTGGGATGGCCGGTGTTCATGCGCGCAATGCGGGCCGCCTCGGCATCGCGGTCGGCCGACCATTTCCAGATCGCCTCGTTCACATAATCGGGCGCGAAATTGACCATCACCACGCCGCCATTCTGGGCGAGGCGGGCGAGCACCGCGTCGCTGACATTGCGCGGATGGCCGTCGATCGCCTTGGCGCTGGAGTGCGAGAAGATGATCGGAGCCTTCGATACATCGAGCGCGGACATCATCGTGCCTTCGCTGACGTGGCTGAGGTCGACCAGCATGCCGATGCGGTTCATCTCGTGCACGACCGCCTTGCCGTAGTCGGTGAGGCCGTTGTGCTTCGGCACGTCAGTGGCCGAGTCCGCCCAGTCGGTGGTTTTGAAGTGCGTCAGCGTCATGTAGCGCGCGCCGAGATTGTAGAACTGACGGAGCGCCGCGAAGCTGTGGCCCATCTGGTGCCCGCCCTCGATCCCGATCAGCGAGGCCACACGGCCAGCCTTGTGGATGCGCACGACGTCGTCGGCGGTGTAGGCCTGCTCGAGGTCGCGGGGGTATGCCGCGATGAAACGCTTGGCGATATCGATCTCTTCAAGCGTGTTGCGGATCGCGCGGTCGCCCTCGACCTCGGCGGGAATATAGACCGACCAGAATTGCCCGCCGACGCGGCCCTGGTGCAGGCGCGCCATGTCGGTCATCAGCGCTTTCGGTTTCCACTGGTCGGTGCCGCTGGCGAGCCCCTCAGTCTTGCCGCCGTAATTCTCGCGCAATTCCTCGGCGAGGTCGTTGTGGCCGTCGATCAGCGGAGTCGCTTTCAGGATGCGGTCGATCCGCGCCTGGGTCCTGGCGTCGATGGACTGGGCGGCGGCGGGCGATGCGATCAGCATCGAGGCGGCGAGGAGGGCGGCTTTGGCGGTCATGGGCGAAGGTTTAGGAACAGCATTGCCGCCGCGCAATCCACGGGGCAATGAAGGCCCATGGCCGACCTCGAAGAGACGATGAAGTTCGACCCCGAGGAGGGCATTGCAAACCTCGACGTGCATCTCGACCGTTTGAAGGACGCGGCCGAGGCGGAAGGCTTCAAGTTCGACCGGCATGCGGCGCGGAATGAGCTTCAGGCGGCGACATTCGGGAAGCGGCGCCCCGCGACCGCGCGGCTGGTGCTGTCGCCGACCGGCGCAATGGCGATTGAGGTAAGGCCCACCTAGGCGGCGAGCGGAAAGCGCAGCAGCCGGTCCGATACCGGAACCAGCGCCGCAGCCTTTCCACCGACCGAACCCAAGATCTCGGGGTGATGCGCGTCCAGGCCTCCGGCCAATGAGCCGAACGCCGGCATGATGATCTTGGTCGAGGATTTGACGAAGCAGCGCCGCGAGACGCGGCGGCCACGAAGATTCACGCGTAGCTTGGGATGAAAATGCCCCGAGATTTCGGCCCGCGATTCGACGCGGACGGCTTCGTGACGCAGAATGATTCCGCCGAGTTCAACCTCATCCTCGATCTTTCCGCCGCAATGGTCGGCAAAGCCCGGATCGTGGTTGCCGACGATCCAGGTCCAGTCGAGTCTTGAGGTGAGTGATGTCAGAAGCTCGCGTGCGCGGGCGGGAAGCCGCTCGCATCCGAAGCGGTCATGGAAGCTGTCGCCCAGGCAATAGAGGCGGTTCGCGCCGGTGCGCTCGATTTCGCCTGCCAGCGCAGTCAGCGTCGCATGCGAGTCGTAGGGCGGGAGGAACTGCCCGAGGCGGGCAAACCAGCTCGCCTTTTCGAGGTGCAGGTCGGCAACGAGCAGCGCATTCTGCGCGCGCCAGTAGAGCGCGCCGTCAGCCGTCGCCTCGAACGTTTCGCCTGCGAACGAAAAGGGAACCATGACTCGTCATTGCGAGGAGCGCAGCGACGAAGCAAGACACTTCGTCATGCTGAACTTGGTTCAGCATCCATTTCGTTGAAGTACGACTTGGTCTTCGAGATGGACCCTGAAACAAGTTCAGGGTGACGATGGCTATTCGTAATCGCCGCCCGACGGGGTCGGACGCGGCGGGGCGGCGGCGGTCAGGCGCAGCGCTTCGGCAGCTTCGCTCAGCGATGCCAGCTCTTCCGTCTCGTCCTCCTCGTCGATCCGAACCTTCTGCAGGTTGGTGACGATCGCTTCCTCGAGATCCTTCGGCTTCACCGTGACGTCGGCGATCTCGCGCAGCGCGACGACCGGATTCTTGTCGCGATCGCGATCGATGGTGAGGTCGGCGCCGCCCGAAATCTGGCGCGCACGCTGCGCAGCCATCAGAACCAGGTCGAACCGGTTCGGGATCTTGTCGACACAATCTTCAACCGTAACGCGCGCCATTAGCCGCTCCGCAAAAGCCTATTCGCCATGCAATATGGGATTTCAGGAAGGCGGCGCCAATAGCTTGCGGGACCGCGAAAAGTCAACAAAAGCTGCGTCCATGGCCGCCCGCTCCCCCGAGCCGATCGATAAGCCGCCGATCCAGGCGGAGATCGCCGGCAATCGCTTGGAGCTTATTGAGAGCGGCGATGCGCGATTCCGCCTGCTGCTCGAGCTCATCGGCAGCGCGGACAAGTGCATCAAGATCCTGATGTACATGTTCAATCCCGATAAGGCGGGAGAGGCCGTTCGGGATGCGCTGGTCGCCGCCGCCGGGCGTGGCGTCGAAGTTCGCCTGCTGATCGACGGGTTCGGTTCCGGGGCCTCGAGCGATTTCTTCGAGGCGCTCAACAAGGCCGGCGGGGACGAGTGCGTGTTCAACCCTTCCTATGGCCGCCGCTATTTGCTGCGGAACCACCAGAAGCTGATCGTCATCGACGACGAAACCGCCATCATCGGCGGCGCGAACATCGACCGCACGTACCTCAGCGACCATGTCGAAGGGCGTTGGCGGGACCTGTGGCTCCGCATCGACGGGCCCGAAGTCGCGGTTCCCAGCCAATATTTCGACATATTGTTCCGCTGGTCGACGTCGCGGCGCCGGCCGAGCCTGCAATATGCGCGTCATCGGCTCGCCGAGTTCAGCGAATGGCGCGGGCCGCTGCAGTGGAAGTTCAGCGGTCCGCTTAGCATGCGCAACAGCTGGTGGCGGAGCATCGGCCGGGACATCAAGAACGGCCGGCAACTCGACATGATCTTCGCTTATTTCGCACCGCCCGGCGCGATGGTGCGGCGGATCGGGCGCCTCGGCCGCCGGGGTCGTGCGCGCATCGTCACTGCGGCGAAGTCCGACAATAATGCCACCATCGCCGCCGCGCGGCACAGCTACAGTCGGCTGCTTCGCCGCCATGTCGACATGTACGAATACCAGGCGGCCAAGCTGCACACCAAGCTCGCGATCGTGGACGACGTCACGTACATCGGCTCATCGAACTTCGATTACCGCAGCCTCTACATCAACATGGAGATCATGCTGCGGATCAAGGACGCGGGCTTCGCCGACGCGATGCGCGGCTATTTCGAGCACGAGCTCGAGAATTGCCGCTGGATCACGCCAGAGCTGCACAAGCGGCGCGCAAGCCTGTGGCGGCGGATCAAGTGGGCAATCTCCCACTTCCTGGTGAACGTGATGGACTACACCGTCACGAGACGGTTGAACTTCAGCCCCGAACGTTAGTCGGTCGGTTCGCCCTTGTAGGCCCAGAACAGGGTCGCCGGCGGCACGTTGATCCACTCAAATCCGCGCTTGATCGGCTCGAAATGCGGAGCGATGAAATCGCGGACCTTCGGGCTGAACTGGTAGACCAGGAACGCGCCGCCCGGGCGGATCACCTTCGCGGTCGCCTCGGCGATTGCATCGCCGACGCCCGGTGGAAGTGTCGAGAAGGGCAGGCCGGACAGGACATAATCGGCCTGGCCAAGGCCGCGATCGGCAAGGATCTTTTCGACGTCGGCCGCGGACCCCGTGACCGCGACCAGCCGCTCGTCGTCGATCCGCTCCTTGAGATAATGAGTGAAGTCCGGGTTGGTATCGATCGTCAGCAGCGTCGCATCGGGGCCCAGCTTCTCGAGCAGGGGCCGCGTGAAGGTGCCGACGCCCGGGCCATATTCCACGAACAGCTTGGTGTTCGCCCAATCGACGGGCTCCAGCATTTTCTCGATCAGCACTTTGCTCGACGGGATGATCGAGCCGACCATGACCGGATTCTTGATGAAACCGCGCAGGAACTGCCAATGCGGGCTGCGCGATCTGCGGTCGCGGCGTCGGTCCAGCCTTCGAGGGCTTTTCAGCGTGCGCGCGGAAGAAGAGGCCATGTTTGCTCCGTATGGGGCCAATGAGCGGCGGAGCGTTGGCAAAAGCGCCGCCCGTTGGCAAGTTATGAACGACGCCAGCGAAGGCAGCCGCACTGCCGTTCCGCCAATTTCGCGATTAATACGACGAAGAGGTTCCGCTTCGCGGCGAGCCTCCTTATGCCGGCTCCGTGGCCTCAATCGCGCGTAAGGGAGGCGTCGGCTCGACGGCGCTGACCACCGTTCATTTCCTGCTGCTTTACTCGGCGATGCTGGTGGCCTCGTCGGGAAACACGGCGCTGCAGTCGGTGATGCCGGCGATCGGCCGCGAGATCGGGATTGACGATTTCTACGTCGCCATCGCCTACACCTGGTCGGCGGTGCTGTGGGTGCTCCTCGCGCCGTTCTGGGCGGAAATGAGCGACCATCACGGCCGCAAGACGCTGACCATGATGGGGGTCAGCGGCTTCATCCTTTCGATGACGCTGTGCGGAATCGTCCTGTTCGCGGGCCTGCGCGGCTGGATCGGCGGCGCGCTGACGTTCATCCTCTTCGGGATATTCCGTGCGATTTACGGCGGCCTCGGCTGCGCAACGCCGTCGGCGACGCAGGCCTATCTCGCGTCGAAGACGCGTCGCAGCGGGCGAGTCGCCGCGCTGTCGGCGCTATCCTCCTCGTTCGGCCTTGGCACGATCATCGGACCGGCAGTCGCGCCCCTGTTCGTGGTGCCGTTCGTCGGCCTTGCGGGGCCTTTGTTCGCCTTCGCGTTGATTGCGGCGGCGGTGTTCGCCTCGATCCTGCTGTGGCTTCCCAACGATAAGTATGGGCGGCGCGTCGGTCATGGAGCGGCGATGAGCTACCCGTCGCTCGCGAGTCCCCCGACCGGTGCCAGCGTCACCGCCGCGACCGCGCCGAGGCGGCAGAAGCGCCTCAGCTGGAAGGATCCGCGCGTGCGGCCGTGGATCGTCGCCGGAGTGGTGGCGGGGCACGCGCAGGCCGCGATTCTGACCTGCATCGGCTTTTTCGTGATCGACCGGCTGCACCTACCCGCGTCGGGCTCGGAAGGGCCGATCGCGATCGTGATGATGGCCGGCGCGGTCGCGACCCTCGGAGCGCAATGGGGCCTGATCCCGCGACTGCACCTGACGCCGCGCACGCTGATCTTGTGGGGCGCGTTGATTGCTGCGGCGGGTCTGATCGGTACGATGCTTTCGACCGACCTCTACGGGATCACGATCGGCTTCGGCGTCGCGTCACTGGGGTTCGGGTTCACTCGGCCAGGGTTCACAGCCGGCGCGTCGCTGGCGGTGCCGCTGGCCGAGCAGGGCGCGGTCGCCGGCGTCATCACCTCGGCCAACGGCATCAGCTACGTGCTCGCGCCAGGGCTCGGCATTGGCCTCTACGGCTGGCAGCATGATTCGCCCTTCGCGGTATTCGCGGCGCTGCTGGTCCTGCTCGCGATAGTCGGCCGGAGGCGGCTCGCGCTTTAGTCTTTGCCGCCCGACTTCGGGTGCAGCATTCCCGGAAGCACGAAGCCGATGCCGGGCATCGGCCGGGTCGCCTCGCTCTTCAGCGTCTCCTGGATGCGGTCATATTCCTCAAGCATCTCGGCCGTGACTGACGCACGTGTTTCGCTGAGCGCAACCTCGAAATCGGCCATCGTGACGTGGCCGGTGTCGAGCCCCCGCCGGAGCGCCGTCAGTCCCGCGCGGCGCACGAGGTCTTCAAGGTCAGCGCCGGTGAAGCGCTCGGTCCGCTGCGCGATCTTCTCGAGGTCGACATCGTCGGCGAGCGGCATGCCCTCGGTATGGATCGCGAGGATCCGCCGGCGCCCGGCGGTATCGGGCACGCCGACGTAGATCAGCTCGTCGAAGCGGCCCGGCCGCAGCAGCGCCGGATCGATCAAGGTCGGGCGGTTGGTGGCGCCGATGACGACGACGTTCTGCAGCTCCTCCAGGCCGTCCATCTCGGCGAGGATCGTATTGACCACACGCTCGGTGACCTGCGGCTCGCCAAGCCCGCCGCCGCGCGCTGGCACCAGGCTGTCGAGCTCATCGATGAAGATGATCGTCGGCGCGACCTGGCGGGCGCGGTTGAAGAGGCGGGCGATTTGCTGCTCGCTCTCACCATACCATTTGCTCAAAAGGTCGGACGATTTGGTGGCGATGAAGTTCGCCTCCGCTTCGCGCGCCGCGGCCTTGGCGAGCAGGGTCTTGCCGGTACCCGGCGGGCCATAGAGCAGGAAGCCCTTGGCCGGACGGATTCCAAGCCGGCGGAACGCCTCCGGATGCTTGAGCGGCAACTCGACGCCTTCGCGCAGGCGGTCGCGCGCCTGGTCGAGGCCCCCGACATCGTCCCAACGGATGGTCGGCGCTTCGACCATCACCTCGCGCATCGCCGAAGGCTGGACGCGCTTGAGCGCATTCTCGAAGTCCTTGAGCTCGACCGTCAGCGTATCGAGCACTGCGGTAGGAATCGTCGCTTCGGCGAGATTGAGCCGCGGCATGATCCGCCGGACCGATTCCAACGCCGCCTCGCGGCAGAGCGAGGCGATGTCGGCGCCGACGAAGCCGTAGGTCCGTCGCGACAAGTCATCGAGACTGACGTCGGGCGCCAGCGGCATGCCACGGGTGTGAATCCCCAGGATCTCACGGCGGCCCGGCTCGTCCGGAACCCCGACGACGATCTCGCGATCGAAGCGGCCGGGACGGCGAAGCGCCTCGTCAATGGCTTCGGGCCGGTTGGTCGCGGCAATGACGACGGTGTTCTGCCTGGGCTCGATCCCGTCGAGCAAAGTAAGAAGCTGGGCAACGAGCCGCTTTTCCGCCTCTCCAGTGACCTGGCCGCGCTTGGGCGCGATCGAATCGATCTCGTCGATGAAGATGATCGACGGTGCGTTCTGCGCCGCCTGCTCGAACAGCTCGCGGAGGCGACGCTCGCTCTCCCCATAGGCGGAACCCATGATCTCAGGCCCGGCGATGTGGAAGAACTTGGCGGCGCTTTCGTTGGCGACCGCGCGCGCGAGCAGGGTCTTGCCCGTGCCGGGCGGGCCGTGGAGCAGCACGCCCTTGGGCGGATCCACGCCGAGCCGCTGGAACAGCTCGGGATGGCGGAGCGGAAGCTCGACCATTTCGCGCAGCGCGTCGATGGTGTCGCGCATGCCGCCGAGGTCGTCGTAGGTGACGTCGGCACGGCGCTCGCCGTCCTTGGCGGTGAACTCGGGCAGCAGCTCGACGGTCGTCTTGCCGTCGATGTGGACGATCCCCTTGGGGGCCGAGGACACGACAATCAGCCGCAATTCCTGAAGCGCGAAGGCCGGCGCGTTCAGCAGCTGGCGGATGTGGTCCGGCATGTCAGCGTTGATCCGCTGGTGTCCTGCGGTCGCGACCGTATCGCCTTCGACCAGGGGCCGGCCGGCAAAGGTCCGCTGAAGCGCTTCGGCCGATCCCTGCAGGCGGACATTGGGCTGGGCAGGCGCGAACACCACGCGCGTCGCGGGCTTCGATTCGGCCTTGCGAACCTCGACGAAATCGCCCGAACCAACACCGGCGTTGGCGCGCTGCAGGCCGTCGAGACGGATGATGTCGATACCCTCGTCCTCGCCGTAGGGGCGGATCGCGCGGGCGGCGGTGGAGCGCTTGCCGACGATCTCGATGACGTCGCCTTCGCTGAGGCCGAGCTCGTCCATCAGCTTGTCGGGAAGGCGGGCGAAGCCGCGGCCGCTGTCGGCGGGCGGCAGGCTGGCCACCTGCACCTTGCGCGATGTCACTCGATCGATCGTATCTGCTTCAGGCATCTTCTCTCCTGACCCGCGGCCTCATACCGGAAACGCAACGACGGCACACGCAGCGGGGTTTCAACGGCCGCTCAATATTTGATCGACCCGGCAATCTTGCGAACGACGCTCCGCGGCGCGAACCGGCCGCTGTTCGCGGTGAGCTTGTTGACCAGGCCGGGCACGACCACGGCCTTGTTGCGGTCGAGGCCGTCGAGTCCGGCCTTCACGACGCCCGGCGATTCCATCGCGACCCGGTCGAACAGGCCGTTCCCACCAAAACCGGCGACGTCGCCGAACTCGGTCCGGGTCGGGCCCGGGCAGAGGCAGGTGACGTGCACGCCGTGGGGCTTCAGCTCCTCGTGCAGCGCTTCGCTCAGCGACAGGACGAAAGCCTTGGTCGCGAAATAGACGGCCATCTTCGGGCCCGGCTGGAAGGCCGCGGTCGAGGCGACATTGAGAATCGCACCCGATTTGCGCTTGATCATCGCCGGCGCGACCGCGCGGCAGAGGTCCATCAACGTAGCGACATTGAGGTCGATCATCTGCCGCTCGCGCTTGGCGTCGAGCTCGGCGAAGCGGCCGATCAGGCCGAAGCCCGCGTTGTTCACCAGCAGATCGACCGTCTCACCGTTTGCCTCGATGTCGGCCATCAACTTCGCCGCTGCACCTGCCTTCGACAGGTCGATGGCGATGGCCCGCGCTTTGCCGAGCTCCTTCGCCAGTTCGTCGAGCCGTTCCCTGCGCCGCGCCGCCAGCACCAGCCGGTGTCCTCGCTTCGACAGCTGGCGAGCGAAATCGACTCCGAGCCCGGCCGACGCGCCGGTGACGAGCGCGACCTTCTTCAAGCTCAGGAAACCGTCGCCTTGACGATCTTGCCGGGTTCGCGCGGCGGCTCGCCCTTCGGGAGCGCATCGACATGCTCCATGCCGCTCTCAACCTGGCCCCAGACAGTATACTGGCCGTCGAGGAAACGGGCATCGTCGAAGCAGATGAAGAACTGGCTGTTGGCGCTGTCGGGATCGGGCGTGCGCGCCATCGACGCGGTGCCGCGAACGTGCGGCTCACGGCTGAATTCGGCCTTCAGGTTCGGCAGCTTCGAGCCGCTGGTGCCGGTTCCCGTCGGATCGCCGCCCTGCGCCATGAAGCCCGGGATCACGCGATGGAACACGACGCCGTCGTAGAAGCCGCTGTTGGCGAGCTCGGTGATGCGCTGCACGTGGCCAGGTGCCAGGTCGGGGCGCAGCTTGATGACGACGTCGCCGCCGCTCGAAAGGGAAAGGGTGAGGCGGTCGGCGTCGGCCATATCTAAACTCCAGATGAAATCGTCTCGAAGAGGGGCGATTTAGGGACGTCGCGACGGTTGCGCCAGAGCGACCGCGACCATAGGAGGGCCGCACCGGGTTCAATCGAGGGAGCGGACTAGTGAGCGAGAGCGAGCCCATCGCCGCCGCTGCCCTTCAGGATTCGGCGTCACCGGTTGACGAGGAGGATCGCCTCCGTCCCGAGTTCGTCGACAAGGTCCTCGACGCTGTCGAGGCCGGCGATGACGATACCGCGCGGCGGCTGGTCGAGCCGCTCCATCCCGCCGACGTCGCCGACCTGATCGAGCTTGCCGCGCGCGACGAGCGCGAAGGACTGGTGAAGGCGCTCGCGGGCATCGTCAGCCCCGACGTGCTCGCGGAAATGAACGAATATGTCCGCGAGGGCCTGCTCGACGAGCTGGAGCCGCAGCAGGTCGCGGACATCGCCGGGCAGCTGGAGACCGACGACGCGGTCGCCCTGATCGAGGATCTCGACCGCGACGAGCAGCAGGCGGTGCTCCGGGCAATGGAGCCCGACGACCGCGCGGCGGTCGAGGAAGCGCTCGGCTATCCGGAGGAATCCGCCGGCCGCCTGATGCAGCGCGACCTCTGCGCGGTGCCGGAACATTGGAAGGTCGGGCAGGTCATCGATTATCTGCGCTCGACCGAGGATTTGCCGACCGACTTCTGGGAAGTGTTCGTGGTCAGTCC
>JAFBAM010000332.1 GCA_019247755.1 Sphingomonas sp. | reverse complement strand
TGGAAGATCTGGGGAAGTTCGCAATCCACCCTGGAACAGCGCGCCGATCCTGAAAACCTTCCTGACGGGCTGACCAAGCAGAAATGGCCAGCCGGTCGCTTCGCCAACGTTGGGGGCGGAGACTTCGGCAGCGCATGGGCCGAGCGCGGCGAGATCTACGACCTAATCCGTGACGCCAAGATCACCGGCTTCGCCATCGTCGCCGGCGACCTGCACAGCTTCTGGGCAGGCTATGCCTCCGCGCAATTGCCGCCCGGCAAGTTCGAGCCAGTTGGCCTCAGTTTCACCGGCGGGTCGATGTCGAGCGTCGGCGGCGGCGAAGCGAACCAGTATTCGATAAAGAAAGACGATAAGTTCCGGCCGCTCTACCTCGCCGACCGGCCGGGCGCGGCGAAGCCCGAGTGCACCAACGACATGATGCTAAGGCACGGCGTCCGTTCCTGCTTCGAATATGCAAAATCCTTCGATCGGGCGAAGGCGCGGGCGCTATCGAACCCCGATCTGGCACCGCACCTCAGTTTCGTGGATATTGGCGGCCATGGTTACGCGACCGTGCGGCTCACCGGCGATGAAATGCGGACCGAATT
This sequence comes from Sphingomonas sp., assembly GCA_019247755.1. Classification (GTDB taxonomy): domain Bacteria; phylum Pseudomonadota; class Alphaproteobacteria; order Sphingomonadales; family Sphingomonadaceae; genus Sphingomicrobium. The sequence goes on along the minus strand of JAFBAM010000332.1, from coordinate 6,786 downwards.
CGTGTGCATCCCTCCACCGGTCACCCGTAGCGCGACCCCGGACGGCGGGCCGCTGCGCTATCGGATCGCACACACCGCAAAGCTCTGGAGGCCGGGCGAGCGTCCAAACCTCATACAAGAGGTGCTCGAAGGAGATCCGGGCCTGTCCATCTGACGGCCGCCGGCCTTGGTGAACCTCGGCTGGTACTGGCAAGCGCTGTGCGTCGCCACTGCGCTCGCCTGCGGCCTGCTGATCGGCATTGAGCGCGGTTTCGACCTCAGGGGACTGAAGGCCGGGACGCGTGTCGCGGGGGTCCGCACCTTCGCCTTGGTCGGCCTCGCAGCGGGGTTCGCGGGCCTCGCCGGCAGGGTCGGACAGCCATTCGCGGCGGGCGCAATCGCCGCGGGATGCGTTGCCGTGCTCGCGATCGGCTACGCCAATCGCCCGGGCCTCAAGCGACGCCCGGACGCAACGACGCCGGTGGCGGCAATGGCCACCGTGGGTCTGGGCTTCATCGCGGGCTTCGGCGAGCCGGGCTTCGCCATCGCGGGCGCAGCCATCGTGACCCTGATTCTCGCTCTCAAGGCCGAGCTTCACGGCTTCCTCGACAAGCTAGACGAAGACGATGTGAAGGCGCTCGCGCGCTACTCGGTGATCGCGGGCGCCGTGCTGCCGTTTCTGCCCAACGGCCCGTACGGGCCGCTCGGCGCCTGGAACCCGCAGAAACTGTGGCTGGTCGTCGTGCTGGTCACCGGCTTTTCGTTCCTTGGCTACGTCGCGAACCGCATCTTCGGCGAGCGTCACGGGACCATTGCCACCGCGCTGATCGGCGGCGCGTACAGCTCGACCGCGGTCACCCAGTCGCTTGCCCAGCGGCTCGGCAGCGACGAGAAAGGCGGCGCCGAGAATGCCGGCATCGCACTGGCGTCGGCGGTCATGTACCTCCGCGCCATCCTGCTGATCGGCATCCTGTCGACTCGCGTCCTGCTGCCGTTCGCGATCATCCTCTTGCCGTCGATCGTCGTCGCCTGGGGCGCGGGCTTCTGGCTCTACCGTAAGGCGCCCAAGTGCGACGCGCCGTCACCGCCCGGCAATCCGATCGCAATCGTTCCGGCGTTGGGCTTCGTGCTGTTCGTGGCCATCGCCGCGGTCGCCGCGAAATGGGCTGCGGGGCGGTTCGGTGAGCACGGCATTGCCGTGCTGCTGCTGATCGTCGGTTCGACCGACATCGACACCGCGATCATCACGCTCGGCGGGCTCCACCCGGAGGCGATCTCGTCACTGCTCGCAGCGATCGCGATCGCTGGCACGATCATTATCAACATGGCGGTGAAGATGGGCATCACGCTCGCTTATTCGGGCCGACGCGGCTTGCCCGCAGTCGCGGCGATGGCGTCAAGCATCGCCGTCCTTGCCGTCATGATCGCGCTGGCCTGGGTGCGCCTGCGCACATGAATACGTTTGCGTGCCGCCATTTTCTCTCTGTGCGCACGCCGTAACGGCAATATAGCAGCGCCATGGCCGACCGCATCTCGACCCTCGTCATGTTCGGCGCGACCGGCGACCTCGCCCGGCGCATGCTGCTACCGTCGCTTTACGGTCTCGATTCCGACGGCCTGCTGCCAGACAACCTCCGCATCATCGGGACCGCGCGCACCGCGCTTGACGATGCCGAGTTCCGCAAGCGCGCCGACGCGGCGCTGCAGGAGCATTTGCCGGAAGGTTTCTACAGCGCCGGAATCGCTCAACGCTTTCTTGGCAGACTGCACTATGTGCCGCTCGACATCACCGAGCCGCAGCATTTCTCGGACCTCGCGCAGGCGATCGGCGATGCCTGCCACGGTGTCGCGATCTTCCTCTCCACTGCGCCGTCCCTGTTCAAGCCGACCATCGACGGGCTTGCCGGCGCTGGCCTCGCCTGCCCGACGGTCAGGATGGCGCTTGAGAAGCCGCTCGGCACCGACCTCGAATCCAGCCGCGAGATCAACGATGCGGTCCACGCCCATTTCCCCGAGGAGCGGACGTTCCGGATCGACCATTACCTCGGCAAGGAGACGGTGCAGAACCTGATTGCGCTCAGGTTCGCGAACCTGATGTTCGAGCCTTTGTGGAACAGTGCGCACATCGACCATGTCCAGATCACGGTCGCGGAGACGGTCGGCCTTGAAGGCCGCGGCGATTATTACGACGGCTCGGGCGCGCTTCGCGACATGGTGCAGAACCATATGCTGCAGCTGGTCGCTTTGGTGGCGATGGAACCGCCCAGCGATTTCAACGCGACCGCGGTGCGTGACGAAAAGGTGAAGGTGCTTCGTGCGCTCCGCCCGATCACTGCTGCGGATGTCGAAGCCACGACCGTGACCGGCCAGTATGCGCGCGGCGCGATCGATGGCGAACCGGTGCCCGGCTATGACGATGAGATCGGCCGGGACAGCGCGACCGAGACCTTCGTCGCGATCAAGGCCCACATCGACAATTGGCGGTGGAAGGGCGTTCCCTTCTACCTTCGCACCGGCAAGCGCATGCCGATGCGCGACACAGAGATTTTCATCCAGTTCAAGGACGTGCCTTATTCGATCTTCGCATCGCGAGGAGCGACGACGCGGCCCAACAAGCTGATCATCGGCCTCCAGCCCGAGGAAAGCATCGAGCTCAGGCTGATGGGCAAGACGCCGGGCCTCGACCGCCAGGGCGTCCGCCTTCGCGAGATCCCGCTCGATATCGGCCTTGCCAATGCGTTCAGCGAGCATCGCCGCCGCATAGCCTATGAGCGGCTCCTGCTCGACCTGATCGAGGGCGACCCGACCCTGTTCGTCCGCCGCGATGAGGTCGAGGCGCAATGGGCGTGGATCGACGGCATCCGCGCCGCCTGGGCCGAGAAGGGCATCGGCCCGCGGCCCTATGCAGCCGGGACTTGGGGCCCGTCGGCGGCGATCGCCCTGACCGAACGCGACGGCATCAGCTGGCACGAGTGAGATGGCGCTGAATCCAACCGTTGCCGCCGTCACCGACCGGATCGTCGAGCGGTCGAGGCCGACACGGAAGCGCTACCTGGATCTGATGGCCGAGCAAAAGGATCGGGGCATCAACCGCCCTCGGCTCAGCTGCGGAAACTTCGCACATGGCTTTGCGGCTTCGGGCGAGGACAAGGACGCGATCAGCCATTTGCGCGGGCCCAACATCGGTATCGTCACATCGTACAACGACATGCTGTCGGCGCATCAGCCGTACGCCCGCTACCCCGAGCAGATGAAGATCTTCGCGCGGGAGGTCGGCGCGACGGCGCAAGTCGCGGGCGGCGTGCCGGCGATGTGCGACGGCGTGACGCAGGGCCAGCCGGGCATGGACCTGTCGCTGATCAGCCGGGATGTCATCGCCATGTCGACGGCCATCGCGCTCAGCCATGGCATGTTCGATGCGGCGGCCTTGCTGGGCATCTGCGACAAGATCGTCCCGGGCCTGCTGATCGGCGCGCTCCGCTTCGGCCATCTGCCGATGTTGCTGGTGCCGGGCGGACCCATGCCGTCGGGCCTTCCCAACAAGGAGAAGCAGCGGGTCCGCCAGCTCTATGCCGAAGGGAAAGCCGGTCGGGACGAGCTGCTCGCGGCGGAGAGCGCATCCTACCACTCGCCCGGTACCTGCACCTTTTACGGCACCGCCAATTCGAACCAGATGATGATGGAGCTGATGGGGCTGCACATCCCCAATGCCGCCTTCATCAACCCGGGTACGCCGCTGCGGCAGGCGCTGACCCGCGCCGCGGTGCACCGGCTCGCCGAGCTGGCGAAAAACGGGGAGCGCCCGCTGGCTGAGGCCGTCGACGAACGCGCGATCGTCAACGCGATGATCGGGCTGCTCGCGACCGGGGGTTCGACCAATCACTTCATCCATTTGCCTGCAATCGCCCGCGCGGCGGGAATCCATATCGACTGGCAGGACTTCGCCGAGCTGTCGTCGGCGGTGCCGTTGATCGCGCGCGTCTATCCCAACGGCGCGAAGGACGTGAACGACTTCCAGGACGCGGGCGGGATGGCGTTCGTCACCTACACTCTGTCGAGCGAAGGCTTGCTGCACACCGACAATCTGCCTGGCGGCGCCGATAGGATGGATGCGTGGATCGGCAATCCCGAGCTGCACGGCGACGAGCTCATCTGGAAGAGCGCCGAGGAAAGCGCCGACGTCGATATGCTCCGCCCGGCGGGCGACCCCTTTCAGCGCAATGGCGGGCTAGCCCTCGTGCAGGGCAACCTCGGCCGTGCGGTGTTCAAGACCAGCGCTGTCGATCAGGAGCGGTGGATCGTCGAGGCGCCGGCGCGTTGCTTCTCCGACCAGAATGAGGTGCTGGAGGCGTTCAAGGCCGGCGAGCTCGACCGCGACTGCGCGGTGATCGTCCGCTTCCAGGGACCGCGCGCCAACGGCATGCCCGAGCTGCACAAACTGACCCCGGCGCTGGGCGTCCTCCAGGACCGCGGGCACAAGGTCGCGCTGATCACGGACGGGCGCATGTCGGGCGCCAGCGGCAAAGTCCCGGCCGCGATCCATGTTTCGCCCGAGGCGCTGCCCGATGGACCGCTGGCGCGCGTACGCGATGGCGATCCCATCCGCCTCGACGCGCATAGCGGAACGCTGGAGGCGGTAGGCATCGACCTCGCCTCGCGGCCGCCGGCGAACTCGCCTCCGCCGCCAGTGGGGACGGGCCGGGAGCTGTTCGCGATGATGCGGGCCAGCGCCGACGAGGCCGAAGCCGGGGCGTCGGTCATGCTGGCCGCGATGGAGGCAGAAGGCGCATGAGCATCGACCAGATCATGCGGGCCGCGCCCGTCATTCCGGTGCTTGTGCTGGAACAGGAGATGGACTGGGCTGCGCTTGCCGAGACGTTCGTCGCTGCCGGATTGCCGGTGCTGGAAGTGACGCTGCGCACGCCGCTGGCGCTCGAAGCCATCCGGCAGATGTCCAAGGTGGATGGCGCGATTGCCGGTGCCGGCACCGTCCTCAACGAACGGCAGCTCGACGAGGCTGGCGAGGCGGGGAGTCGCTTCATCGTTTCGCCGGGCCTGACGGAGCCGCTGGCCAAGGCGGTCGAGCGGTCGGGCATCCCCTTCCTTCCGGGGGTCGCCACGGCCGGCGACATCATGCGCGGCCTCGACCTTGGTCTCGATCGGTTCAAATTCTTCCCGGCCGTCGCGTCCGGCGGAATCCCGGCGCTGAAGGCGCTGTCGGGCCCGTTCGGCCAAATCCGATTTTGCCCGACCGGCGGGGTCACGCCGGACAGCGCACGCGAATGGCTGGCGCTCGACCCGGTGCTCTGCGTCGGCGGGACCTGGTTCGTGAAACCCGGCGACGAACTAGCGGCGATCGGCAAGCGAGCAGGGGCTGGCGCCAAACTGCGCGGCTGATGAGCGCTGTGATCATCGCGAATGTCAGACTCGGTCGGTCAACTTCCAATCATGATCTCGCCCCAATCATGTGTATTTGGTGGCAAGCACGGGTTGGAGGTTCTTGGATCTGACTCGCGGGGGCGGACGGCAAGACAGTGGCGCGCGTGACCGGATACGAAGAGCGATGGGCGTTCATCGTCGGCGCCCCGAGGTGCGGGACGACTTCGCTCTCGCGTTATTTGAGGGCTCACCCTTCGGTTTGCTTTTCCAAGGTCAAGGAGCCGCATTTCTTCGCTCAAAATGATCTGCGGTCATATTCGGATGAAGAGCTTCGTGTACTTGTCGAGCGCGATTATCTTCAGCGCTATTTCCCGAATTGGCCCGACAATGCGAGCCTGCATGCCGAGGGGTCCGTGAGCTATTTGTACGCCGGCGAGCAACTCGAACCGATCCTCCGCTTGTGGCCCAACGCGCGCTTCATCGTCGCATTGCGGGATCCGATGTCGATGCTGCCATCGCTTCACCAGCGGTCGCGGTACAACGGCGATGAGACCGTTGCCGACTTCGAACGGGCCTGGAATTTGACAGAGGACAGGAGGGCGGGACGGCACATCCCGCGAAGCTGTGCCGACCCGCGCTTGTTGGATTATCGCGCGGCGGGAATGCTCGGAGCTAATCTTCAGAAGCTTTTCGAGGTTGTCGGCCGCGACCGCTGCTTCATTTCACTTTACGATGAGCTCATTGCCGATCCGGCGACCGTCTACCGCAACCTGCTAAGCTTCCTCAACCTGCCGCATGACGGCCGCACCGAATTTTCGGTCCAACGGGCCCGTAAGCACTATCGAATCGGCTGGCTGCAGCGAGCCCTGAAGCGGCCCCCCGTACTGATGCGATCACTACTTGCCAGCGAGGAATATCGGCGCCGTAGCGGCATGCTTGTCAGACCCACTAAGCGAAGAAAGTCGGTCGTCGATTTACTGATGCGCGCCCGGGCCGAGGTGCTCGAATGGAATACGACCCCTGCCCCGCCAATTCGGCTCTCCGAACGCCTGCGCCGCGAAATCCGTGAGACCTACCAGGACGATGTAGCGCTGCTCGGGAGGCTCATTGGCCGGAATCTCGACCATTGGCTCGACACTCGTGTCCAGGGCGAGGCAACCTATCTAGAGCGCGTTGCCGAACGAGGGCCCCTCATTCGGGTGGCGCGTTAGGCGCCGCGGCAGACCCAAATACCAAGTATTGCTTGCGTTGGTGACCCCAACGGGACTCGAACCCGTGTTTTCGCCGTGAAAGGGCGACGTCCTAGACCGCTAGACGATGGGGCCGCTTACGAAGCGGAGTGCGCGTTAGGCGAGGGCTCAAAAAGCGTCAAGCAAGCGCCGCATCCTCGAGGTGCATCTCGGCAGCATTGCCGCCGTTCCACTCGTC
>JAFBAM010000319.1 GCA_019247755.1 Sphingomonas sp. | reverse complement strand
ACGACGAGCTTGCCGTCGGGGCTGACGCCAACGCCCTCCGGTTCGGGTCCGACGGGGACTTCGCGGCCAATCCTCCCGCTCTTCAGGTCGAGGAACGAGACAGCGCTGTGGTCCTCGTTGGCGACAAAGGCGGTCCCTCCGTCCGGGCTGATGGCGAAGCGCTCGGGATCGGTGCCGGATGCATAGGTCCGGAGGAGCTTGCGGGTGCGGACGTCCCATGCCTCGATGCGGTTGGCGTTGGATGCTGCGACGTAGAAGATCCGGCGGTCGGGCGAGAAGGCCATGCCGCGGGGCCGGGGGCCGGTCGCCAACTTGCCCTCTATCCGGCCGGTCGCGCCGTCGACCAGGGTCACCCCGCCGGTCTCATTCGAGACGAAGACCAGGTCGTTGGACGGCGCAGCGTGCCTCGAACAGGAGGCGAGGGGGAGGAGCAGAGCCGCCGCAAGAACGCGCTTCATGCGCGGCTTCCTAAGCGGCCCGGCGCTCCATTTTAAGTGACAACGGCCCTAACCTGGATCAGCCTTAGAGCTTCTCCGCGTCGATTACCGTCCGCGTCTGTCCGCCGGAGCCCGTCTTCACGCTCGCCTCGGTGACCAGCACGGTGGTGCCCGGCGTGATCACCGATCGCATGCCCGACGCGAACGCCGCGGGCAGCTGCATCTGCTCGACGCGCTCGGTCGAGATGATCTCGGCGCTTTCGCCCTTGAGGTCGGAGACGCCGACCTGGATCCACTGCGCCTTGGCGCCGCCGGCGAAGGTCATCACCTGCGGCTGGTTGGTCTCGGGCGACACTACGGCATGGGCCCGGCCAATCTCAACGCCATTGCGAAGCACGACGACCTGCTGGTCGCCGGTCGAGATGATGATCGAGACCGGACCTGAGGGAGCCGCGGCGGGGTTCCAGGTAAAGACCCCGGCATCGCTCAGCGGCACAGCCGGCTTGACCGTCGAACCGGCGAGGATCGGTGCCAGCACGCCGGCCGCCGGCCGCTTCACCGGGTCGTCGTTGCCGCCGGCGATGATCACCGTCCCGCCCATCGGCATCGCATCGAACAGGCGCTTGGCGAACTGGATCGGCAGGTGAACGCAGCCGTGGCTTTCAGGGTAACCGGGGAGGCCGCCGGCATGCAGCGCAACGCCGCCCCAGGTCAGCCGCTGCTGATAGGGCATTGGCGCATTGTTGTACTTGCGGCTGATGTGCTGCTTGTTTTTCTCGAGGATGGTGAAGACGCCGGTCGGCGTCTCAAAGCCGGGGCGGCCGGTGGAGACCGTTGACACCGCGATCCTGGTCCCGTTGCGATAGACCGTCGCGCGCTGGCGCGTCAGGTCGACGTAGACGAGGATCGGGCCCTTGGGGGCGATCTGCGGCGCCCAGACCCATTGGCCGGGCTTCAGCTGGTCCGCCTGCTTGGCGAGCTGCAGCTGGGCGGAATTGGGAGCGCCCTGCGCGAACAGGACCGCGGACGGCCCGAAGGCGGCGAAGAGGCAGGCAGCAAAAAGCATGCGAAACATGCGTGACACGATTCAACACCCCTGTTTTCGTGGATGTTCGCCAAATAGGCCCAGCGGCCAATGGTTTGAACGGGGAAGCTTTTGCCACTTTCCGCCGAAAAGCGTCGCAAGCAGTAATGCGGCCGCGCGCTGCGGCTGTCCAAACGCGGGACGGGGCGGAGCGCCCGATTGAACCAATCCCGCGCTTCGGCACTTATCCTTGGTTAGCCGAGTCAGTTGCGTGGGGAGTAAAGGTTATGGCGAGTTTCGGTAAGCGTGTTGATGTCCCGGGCGGCCGCCGCCAGGTCAAAAGAGAGCCGGTTGCAATCCTCGGGTCGGCCCTGACCCTTGAAGGTTCCAAATCCGTCGTCGTCGAAGATCTTGGGTCCAAGGGCGCGCGGCTGCTCGGCCGCGACCTGCCGGCACCGGGCAAGGACGTCCTGCTGAAGACGGGTGACGGCGACATTTTCGGTCGCGTCGCCTGGGCGTCGCAGGACCGCATCGGAATGGTGTTCGAGGGGTAAGGCAGGCCCGATCCCGCGTCCTCCCGGCGGCGGTCGTGGCCGCCGCGCCCCGTGGAGGGGAGGGGGGAGAAGGGAGCGGCGGCCAAAAGAACCTACGCGGAGACAGCGAGACATCGCCTCGTGGGTAATATTTACCAAAACGGCACCCCGAGCTGAACGGGAAGCTTTTGCAAATCTCCGCCGGAATGCGCCGGAAGTTGCCAAGCCGTTGCACTCGGGTGCTCGAGCTTAAAGCCACTAATGTCACGAGGTGCGGCGCCATTTTGTGCGGCTTTAAGCGGCCCGAAGTGCATGAATCGGGTCTTCCTCTACTTCGTCCACTTCATAGGAAAATGAGCGCGATATCGTTGGGCAAGGAGGCCTCCTGATCAAAGGGGCTACCCACGTATCTCATTGAAGCAGCTGTAGGACAGCGACTTCTCATGTCTTTGGAACCCACCGACAATCAGGCGATATGGGTCGCTCTCCCGCCAGCCACGGTTCGAACGATCTGAATGTCTTTGATCTTGGCCTGTGCAACGGTGTGCGGATCGTCGGAAAGGACGACAAAATCGGCCAGCTTTCCCGGTGCGATCGATCCCTTGAGTTGCTCCTCGTGGGAGTTGTACGCGCCGTTCCACGTATAGACGCGCAGGGCCTCGGCCACACTGATCCGTTGGTTCGCGCCCCACGTCTCGCCGTTCCAGCCTGTGCGGGTAACCATACCCTGGATCCCCAGTAGCGGCGCGAACGGGCCAGGCGGAAAGTCGCAACCGCCGGCCACCTTTATCCCGGCATCGAGATAGGACCGGTAGGGCATCATGTGCTCCATCAGCGCCTCACCGTAGAATTTGAATTTATCGGGATTGTAATAGGCGTAGCTAGTGAAGCACGCCGGTACCGCGTCCAAGGCCTTCATCCGGGCGATGATCTCGGGATAGGCGAGCGTCGCGTGGGTGAGCTTGGGCCTAACGTCACGCCTCGGGAATAGCCGCTGCGCTCGCTCCAGCGACGTCAGGTACACGTCCATCGCGACGTCACCATTGACGTGACAGTTGGGCTGAATCCCTGCCCGCCACATCTGTTCGACCCAGGCGTCGAGGTCCGCCTGCTTCGTAGTGACGTTGCCATGATAATCTGCTCGTTTCGGGTAGCCGGCACGGATCGACATCGTGCGCTCGGAAAAAGAACCATCGACCGTGTGCTCGGACGTTGCTCCAAGCCGAATCCATTCATCGCCAAAACCGGTGCGCCAGCCATTCGCGACCATTGCGTCGATCATTGGCTGCTCGGGCTCGTAGCTCACCCGATGCAGAAGGTCCCCGTCCTGCCGCACCTGCATTAGCGCCGAGAAATCACCGCCTTCGTGGTGGACGGTGGTCAGCCCGAACCGAGCGAGCTGCTTGGAGATATGGGCGATGCCGGCCTTTGCCCGTCGAAACTGCTCGGCGTCGCTAAACTGTGGGAATTTCCCTGCCTTCCACAATATGTCCTGCGCGTTGTCGGTAACCCGGCCGTTGAGCTCGCCGTTGGCATCGTGATCGAACGTGCCGCCGAACGGTTGGGGCGTGTCCTTGGTGACGCCGGCGAGTTCGAATGCCTTGCTGTTGACGAAGATCGTATGACCGCCGCGGTGGGTGACTGCGACGGGATGCACGGCCGACACCCGGTCGAGGTCGGCGCGTGTGAGCGGGCGGCCATCCTTCACCTTCGTGTCGTCGTAAAACATCCCCTGGACCCACTCGCCCGGTGGGGTCTTGGCGGCGCGCTCCTTCAACTTGTTGATGATGGAATCGATGGTGACGAACTCGACGTCGTAGGGATTGCCCACAAGAACATCGTAGAGCAGCGATTCCCCGACGGGGTGAAGGTGACAGTCGATGAAGCCCGGCACCACCGTCATGCCGCGTGCGTCGAGGATTTCGGTGCCCTTGCCGCCAAGTGCGCCGATCGCGTCGTTCGATCCGACGGCGATAATCCGGCCGTCGCGTATCGCGAATGCCTGCGCCGTCGGCGCCGATGTTTCCATCGTATAGACCTTCGCATTGCGCACGATGCTGTCGGCGCTGCCGGGGTCGGAGATCGCGAGGCCTCGTGCCGGCCAGGCGCCGATCGCGGCTGCAGCGCCGCCGAGAATGCTTCTTCGGCTAACGTCCATCATGCAAGCTCCTGCGAAGAATCGGCGATTGCCCGCCCCAGTTTTTCGACGATCTCTTCGATCTGCGGCTCCGAGATGATGAGGGGCGGAGAAAGGGCGATTGTGTCTCCGGTTACCCGCACCAGTAGACCGCCCTCGAACGCGCGCCGGTACACGTCACTTCCCCGCACACCGGGCCGGCCCTCGAGCGGCGCGAGTTCGATGCCTCCGACCAGGCCAATGTTGCGGACGTCGAGGACATTCGGCGCCTGACGCAGCATGTGTACCGCATCTTCCCAGTAAGTTTCCAGCGATCGCACGCGCGCGAACAAATCCTCCCGCTCGTAAATCTTCAGCGTCGCCATGAGCGCGGCGCATGCTGCCGGATGCCCCGAGTAGGTATAGCCGTGCATCAGCTCAATCGTCCCGATCGGGCCCTGCATCATGCCCTCGTAGACATGCCCCTGGACCGCGACCGCGCCCATCGGGATGGTGCCATTGGTCATCCCCTTGGCCATTGCGATCATATCCGGAAGCACGTCGAACCGCTCGGCGGCAAACGGGGCCCCAAGCCGGCCGAAGCCCGTGATCACTTCGTCGAAGATCAGAAGGATGCCGTGTTCGGATGTGATCTCGCGCAGCCGCTCGAGATAACCCTTCGGAGGCGGCAGCACGCCCGTCGATCCTGCCATCGGCTCGACGATGACGGCAGCGATCCTCTCGGAGCCGCGCTCCGCGATGATCCGAAGCAAATCGTCGGCCAGCTCTGCGCCGTGCGCGGGTTGGCCGCGGGAAAAGGCGTTGCGACCGAGATCGTGCGTGTGGCGAAGATGATCGACCTCCTGGAGCAAGGGCCCGAACGCCGCCTTGTTATGTGGAATGCCGCCGACCGAGATGCCGCCGAAATTGACCCCGTGGTAGCCACGCTCGCGCCCAATCAGCCAGATGCGGTCCGGCTCCCCCCGCGCGACGTGGTAGGCGCGGGCAATCTTCAGGGCTGTCTCGGCCGCCTCGCTTCCGGAATTGACGAAGAAGCTGTTGGTGAACCCAGGCGGGAGCAGCGGTCCCAGGGCATCGGCAGCCGCAAAGGCGAGCGGGTGGCCGATCTTGAACGGCGGGGCATAATCCAGCTCGCTGATTGCGGCGCTTACGGCCTCGACGATTTCGCGTCGCCCGTGTCCGGCATTGACGCACCAAAGGCCGGCTGCGCCGTCCAGCACCTGCCTGCCGTCGGGCGTGAAATAATGCATGCCCTGGGCGCGTGAGAGCAACATCGGATGGGACTTGAACTGACGGTTGGCCGTGAACGGCATCCACCAAGCAGAAAGGTCCACGTCCCTGCGCCCCCATGATGCTCGCTATTGGGTGGAGCGTATCAGACGAGCTTGTGTCCGCAATGGGTCGAGCACAGACATAGCGGCTCCAGGGAAAAAGGCCCCGCGATTGCTCGCGGGGCCTTCCAGTTTCGGCACGCTGATTAGGTAGGCTGGGAGGGGCTAGCCCCTCCACCATTCACCCTGCGGTGAATGGTCCCCCTCCCCGAGCAAGCTCAGGGAGGAGCTGATTAGTCCTCGTTATCCGTCAGGAACGCCGGGACGTGATCGGGCTCGCGCTCGGGGCGATCCTCACGCTCGCGGCGGGGACCGCGGTCGCCGCGGTCTCCGCGCGGGCCACGGTTGTCGCGGTCGCCATGGTCCCGACGCGGGCCGCGGTCATCACGATCCCGGCGCGGTCCACGATCGTCGCGTCCACCGCCACGGCCATGCCGGCCGCGATCACCGCGAGGTCCACGGTCTCCGCCCTCGCGCGGTTCGCGCGGGGGACGGGTGTCGGGCAGCTCCTCGCCGGTTTCCTGGTCGACGAGGCGCATCGAGAGACGCACCTTGCCGCGCTGGTCGACCTCGAGCAGCTTCACCTTCACTTCCTGGCCTTCGGAAAGGACGTCGCGGACGTTCTCGACCCGCTCGTTCTTGATCTCCGAGACGTGGACCAGCCCGTCCTTGCCGGGCATGAAGGTCACGAACGCGCCGAAATCGACGATGCTCGCCACCTTGCCGGTGTAGATGGTGCCGATTTCCGGCTCCGCGACAATGCCGCGGATCCAGTTGCGGGCGGCCTCGATCTGCGACAGGTCGGACGAGGCAATCTTGATGTTGCCCTCGTCGTCGATGTCGACCTTCGCGCCGGTGGTGGCGACGATCTCACGGATCACCTTGCCGCCGGTGCCGATGACTTCGCGGATCTTGTCCTTCGGGATCGACATGGTCTCGATCCGCGGCGCGTGGGCCGACAGCTCTTCACGGGTGTGGTCGAGCGCCTTGGCCATTTCGCCGAGGATGTGAGCACGGCCGTCCTTCGCCTGGGCGAGGGCGGTCTTCATGATCTCCTCGGTGATGCCGGCGACCTTGATGTCCATCTGCAGCGAGGTGACGCCTTCCGACGTACCCGCGACCTTGAAGTCCATGTCGCCGAGGTGATCCTCGTCGCCGAGGATGTCGCTGATCACCGCGAAGTCCTTGCCTTCAAGGATCAGGCCCATGGCGATGCCCGCGACCGGGCGCTTCAGCGGAACGCCGGCGTCCATGAGGGCGAGGCTGCCGCCGCAGGCGGTGGCCATCGACGACGAGCCGTTGCTCTCCGTGATGTCGGAGAGGACGCGGATCGTATAGGGAAACTCCTCCATCGACGGCAGCATCGGGTGAAGCGCGCGCCAGGCGAGCGTGCCGTGGCCGACTTCGCGGCGGCCGGGGGCGCCGAAGCGGCCGACTCCACCGACCGAGTAGGGCGGGAAGTTATAGTGCAGCATGAAGCGCTGGTAGGAGAGGCCCTCCAGACCATCGATCATCTGCTCGGCGTCCTTGGTGCCGAGGGTGGTGGTGACGATTGCCTGCGTCTCGCCGCGGGTGAACAG
>JAFBAM010000035.1 GCA_019247755.1 Sphingomonas sp. | reverse complement strand
TGGGTACGACAATCCGCGTCGACGCTGGACCTAAGCGTGCATACGTCTTTGCCTTCGCCCACGCCCACATGAGCACGGCGAAGGCGCACGTCGATCTATCCGAAGCGATCGCGGCTCTGCGCAAGCTCCTCTTGTATGTTCATGATCACAGCAATGGACGGGCCGTAGCTTTGCCGTTGATCGGCAACGGTCAATCGGGCTTGAACCTTCCCCCCCAACACCTACTTCGCCTGCTGGTACTGCTGATCGTTGCTGTCGCACGCGAAAAAGGGCTGCCCAAAGACGTTCGGGTTTGTCTGCACGACGATTGCTTCGAGGCGCTGGACCTAAGGGAGATCGCGCGGGATTGGAGACACGAGTGATGGCGTATCGCAGTGGCACCTACATCGCATTTCACGCCGGTGGGACGACCGATCCCACGGCATCGGACATGAAATATTACCGCATGATCCAGGCGTGGCATGCGAACGACAACATCGAGTTTAAGTGTGTCAATAGCCACGACAAAGCGGCTGCGGTTCGTGATTCAAGTAAGAAGGAGACGGTTCGCAGAAGCCTCATCGAGCGCCTCAGAAACTCAAGAAACCTCCTGTTGATCGTGACCGATCAAACTAAGAGAGATACCGACTGGGTACCTTTTGAGATTACTCAGGCGGTCGACAATTTCGGTCTGCCGATCATCGCAGCCTATCCCGGATACTCAAAAATAATGGATCCTTCGGCCTTGCGGCACCTTTGGCCTGCAGCGCTGGCGGCGCGCATCGACAACGGAAGCGCAAAGGTCATTCATGTCCCCTTTGGCCGAAGTTTTATCGATGATGCTATCAGTCAGTTCGGAGTGAACCACAAATCGCCTGCCACGGGGGTTAATCACTATTCAGAACAGGCGCATGCATCGCTGAGCGCTTAGTGACTGGCCAACATCAGCAACCCATACCGGGCGTCAGCGGCATTAGTTCGCCGCTCCCCCTTGGGCGCTGCATCTACTGTGGCAATGGCCCCAATGCTGGTCTGAGCGATGAACATGTGGTTCCCCTCGCTCTCAATGGCAATCTGCTGCTGAAGCAAGCGAGCTGCGAGGCGTGCAGGGTCATTACCTCTCGTTTCGAAGCCAAGCTGCTCAGAGGAGGTTTCAGATCAGCTAGAGAAGCTTTCGCTTATAATACTCGAAGCAAGGACAGGCCTACCCACCTGCCGATCTTCAATGTTCATGGCGAGGAAAATTCTCGAAAGGATATTCCAATAGGGGAATATCCCGTCACATTGCTGATGCCTCTCGTTGCTGGGGCATATATCGATACTTTTCCGAATGCTGTCACGGGCGAGCAACGGACCTGGTCGTTCCGAAATCACGACTACGATAAGCTCAGCGGCGAAGCTGACATATTTCAGTTCACTTCGAACATACTTGATGTGCGATCGCTATATCGCCTGCTGGCTAAGATCGCCCACGGAACAGCCGTCGCTTACCACGGTCTCGATGGCTTTGTTCCTTTTCTCAAGCCGGTCATTCTTGACGAGGAATATTCCGGTTACACTCGGTTCATCGGGACGATGTGGCCGCCGCCGCCGCCGCTGGATCAAAATGGCTTCGAAACAGAACTCGGCTTAGAGTCGCTCAATGATCGAACATACATTTCTGCAAGAATTCGATTTTTCCCCGAATTGGGAACGCCATTCTACCGCGTCATCGTGGGCACGTTCGCAACTTGCCAGTCAGCGATCGACAAGTGGGAATTAGCGCTGAAGACTCCTCCACCAGATCCGCACGAAGCAGGAGCGATCCGGATGGACATTAAGGCGACAAGAAACGCTTAGAGTCACGCGGCTAGACGCCTCTTTCCTACAGCCCCTGTTCTATGTTCCAATATGGTTCATGGACAGCACATCACATGAACCGCAACCGCCCGTAACATCCACCCTCCCGGTCATCCGGCACGATGGCTGGACCGGGGAGAAGATGGCGACCTTCTGCGAGACCCTCGCCGAGACTGCCGTCGTCGCCGAAGCCTGCGAGGCCGCGCGCATGGGCATTTCCGGCGCTTATGCCGCGCGCCGCCGCCTGCCCGCCTTCGCCGCCGCCTGGGACGCGGCGCTGGGCATCGCGCGGGAGCGGCTCGCCGACACGCTCCTCGCCCGCTCGATGGAGGGCAATGTCGAGCAGCTCTACCGCGACGGCGAGCTGGTCGGCGAAAAGCACGTCATCGACAACCGCCTCGGCCTCGCCATCCTCCGCCGCCTCGACCGGCTGGCCGATACCGGCCTCTCCACCAGCGCTCGCGGAGTCCGAGCCCCGACCGCGCCATCGCCGGTCAGACAACCCATCGACTGGAACTTCGCAATCGAGGCCTTACGCACCGGCGATGACGAGGGCGTGGCTAAGGCACTTGCCCTCATCGAAGGTCACAAAGTGGAGGAAGTGGAAGGACCCCCCAATTCACTCATTCAGTCCGAAGGAGGCGAAACCCTCGACCTCTCCGACCGCTGCTGGTGGTCGGAAGTGGACGGCTGCTGGCTGACCGACTTCCCGCCGCCCGCCGGCTTCACCGGCTACGAGAGCCGCGGTTACGACGAGATCGACGACGAAGAGCCCTACGTCCGCGCCTGCACCGAAGAGGAAGCCGCAATCCTCGCCGCCGACGCCGCGGCCGACCGAGCCGCCGATCGCGCCGAGGATGAGTTGTTACGCGATGAATGGTTCGCATTCCTTCGCGCTGAACTCTCGTCCTCAAACCGTCATGCTGAACTTGGTTCAGCATCCATCGTGGAGAGAGACGGTGAGGCTTCCGCTATGGACCCTGAAACAAGTTCAGGGTGACGCAGGAATAGCCAAACCCTTCGCCGCTACCGCGCCATCCGGAAAATGACGTGGTTGACGTAGTAGCTCGGGACCTTGGTCCCATCGGCCAGCTCCGCCGGCTCGAAATGCGCGCGCTTCATGAATTTGTCGCACACGACGTCGTTGAATTCCTTCTCCTTGAAATGACTGAGGCTGGTGCACTTGGTCACCTTGCCCGTCGCGTCGACCAGCAACCGCACCTTCACGTCCGACTCCGCGCCGGTCCGCGCCATACCCGGCGGGTAATCGCTTGGGCCGAACCAACTCCGTACGTCCGGCGACCACGGGCGCCTGACAATCTTCTCCTCGACGTCGGGGTCGACGCCCCAGTCCTTGAGCGAGTCCCGGCTGCATTTGTCGAACGCCTTGATCGCCTCGCCCATCGATCCCGTTTCCAGGATCAGCGGGCGGCTCCTGCGGACGTCCACCTCCAGCTCGTTGGCCTGCGCGGCGAACGCCCGGTGCGCAGCCGTGACCTCGTCGCGTCTCTTGAGGTCGATCGGCGGCGGCCTGACCCCCGCTTCTCCGTCTTCCTTTTCGAACCGATCGGCGAAATCGTCGGGCAGCATGGTCACCCGGTGCCACAGGACGACCGGGCCTCTTTCCGACCGCGCGGCCTCGCCTTTCATCGGCTTGCCCTGGACCGGAAGGAAGCGTCCGTACACCTCGCTGTCGATGCTGGCCGCCGGATTTCCCATGACGAACATGTCCACCATGCCCGGCGCTTCGCTTTCGAAGTTGAGGATTATCTGGTTCTTGCCCTCACCGAAGATGCGGACCAGGCGGCAGCTGTTCTCGGCATAATCGACCGCCCATTGGCTGGATGGCTGCAGCCGGACCGGCTTGGTGGCCCCCATCAGCATCGGCGCCGCCGCGAGGCACGAAATCAATGCTCCAAAACGCATACGAACCCCCAGCTTCCGAGCACGACGAGATTAGCCGCTGCGGGCTGGAAGTGAAGCTCTGCAATGCTCGTGTCCGCGACCCGACTAAGCTGCTGTTTTTCAACAACATAAGTCAGGAATCGCAACAGTCGCCACCCGTCGGTGTTGGCTCGCTATGGCTAACGACAGGGACTATTTCTTGTCTCGAGCGCAGGAGGAGGAAGCGCGCGCGGCAAAGGCCGACGAAGGACCGGCCCGGGAGGCTCACCGCCAACTGGCCGAATATTACCGGACGGTGGCTGCGAACCGCGGACCGCGGCTGGTGCGTTGAAGCTGAAGCCTTAGCGGCCGATCCTGATGTTCAGCCCGCCGTCGATGATCTTGATGGCGTCGCTGAAGCGGAGCGAATGGACGATCTTGCCGAGTTTGTCCTCCACCTCGAGCCGCTGCCGGAGGTCGAGCTTCCCGGCCAATATGTCCTGCGACATGATCCCGCGGGCCTCGTCCAGCGCAATCTGCGGGATGTCGTCCAGGCTGCGAATCTCACGACCCTGAGGATCGAGGAGCCGTTCCTTGTGGTCCCTCAGGTGGAAGTAAAATTGGGACACCCCTCGGTCTTCCCCTGTTGCACGCTCCGCTAGCGACTCAAGACTAACATATGATATATATCACATACCAAACCTAGGCCTGTAGCGAATAATCACGCCTCCATTAGGTCAAGGGACATGACCGCCAATGCTCCGTTCGACAGGTCGTTAGGGTCGTTCATCAAGCGGCTGCGCATTCACTCCCCGATCGCGGATGAGGATGCCGATGCCATCCGGACGCTTCCGTGCCGCGTCCTCAGGTTGCGCCAGAATTCGCAGCTAGTGCGCGAAGGCGACCTCACCGATCGCTGCGTCGTCCTGGTCAGCGGCTTCATGCACCGGTTTCGCTTCAGCGAGGACGGCCGCCGGCAGATCCTTTCGCTGTACGTTCCCGGCGATCCCGTGGACTTCGACCACCTCTTCCTGCCTGTGGCGGACGACGGCCTGCAGGCGCTTCGGGATTCACTGCTCGCCTCGATCGCCCACAGCGACTTGCGCAAGCTGATGCGGGAGCGGCCCGCGGTCGCCGATGCGATCACCCGGGCTTTGCAGGTCGATTCCTCGATCTTCCGCGAATGGATTCTGAATGTCGGTCAGCGCGACGCCCGGGCCAGGATTGCGCATCTGCTGTGCGAGATATCCGCTAGGCTGCAGGCCCAGGACTTCGACTTCGAGAATATCCCTTTGCCCTTGACCCAGGACCAGATCGCGGACGCGACCGGACTCAGCTCCATTCACGTCAATCGCACGCTCAAGGTGCTGAATGCGGAGAAATGGATCGAGCGCCGGGGAGCGCTGGTGATGCTCCCGAACCCCGACGCGCTGCGCGAACTCGCCGGGTTCGACGCCCGCTACCTCCATCTGGACGCTTGACTGGCGTTAGGTGAGCGGCACGTAAGCCGCTCATGCCCGCTGACAGATCACCAAAAGGCCTGCGGCAATTCCTCGAAGCCGATCAGCAGCGCGCCTGGCTGGACGGCGAGCTTGAGCTGACTGACGGCGAGAGGCCGGAACAATCGATCGAGCACCGGTTCAAATATGCCGCCAGGTTCGAAAAGCTGCTCAAGCGACCGCAGGCTGGGGATGTCCTCGAGATCCTCCGGATCTACGCCGAGCGCTGCCTGCCCATCCCGCGCCTGACCGAGCGTTATTACTGGTCGGTGTCCTGCCTGCCCTCGACCAGCGACAAGCCGCTTGTCCGCGTCAATGCGAGCTGGATGGAGCTATTCACCTTGTTGCCAGATGAGGACGGGCTGCGGGCCCGGATAATCGTCCATCTCTCCGACTTCACCACCGATGGCTCGGCCGACCCAGACCAACTTGACGAAGACTTCCTCGAAAGCTGCGTTGACCGGCCCCAGAATGTCAGTCACGCATTCTGGAGAACGAACGGCATCCTCATCGTCAAGATTCGCGGAGCTACTTCCATCCGAACGTTCCTTGGCAACGACAGGGCGTTGCGTAACGTCCGCAACTTCAACCTCACCCATATGAACCGTGGCCGCAATGCCTATCAGTTCAGCCATTGCTACAGCGTTGCGGACGAGATGTTGGAGGACGTTGAAACGCGCGCCGGCGACTAATCACCGACGCGCGTCCAAGGCGACCTCCCGGCCTTGCTCAAGCGATTTGAGGAATGAACTCTTCTGGCGATCCCGGCGAACCGCCATGCCGATTCCGGCGAAGCCGACCAGCATCATCGCCCAGGTGGCGGGCTCGGGTACCGCCCGATCGACGGATCGGACTACGGCGCGAATGATCATGTCGTCATAGTCGCGGTCGGGATTGGTCGGTTGATCGTCGTACGCGATGTAGAAAGTGTTCAGGGTCCCGCCGCTCGCAAGGCCCTGCGGAACGTAGATGCCGAAGCCAGTTTGGCCGACAGTTGCGGGCAGGCCTCCAACCGCCGAGAAATTCAACCGTCCCGAGAGGCTGCCAGCGCTGAAGAATGCGCTGCCAATGGCGATCGGCGAGTTGAAGTCATTCTGGAACGATGTGTTCTCTGTATAGGACAGCCCGGGCACCGAAATCGTGGTGAACCGGTCGCTGAAGCCACTTTCGGTCCCGAGAAGCTCGAAGGTGATCATCGCATCAGAATTGAGGATAAGCGATGCGCCTGTCGACGCGATGCCCACGAGGCCAAGGCCGGCAAGCTGAGTCTTGAAATCATTGTTCGCGGGGAGCGGCACCGTTCCGGGGAAGGTGACCTGCACGCTGGCTGCCGCCGGCGTCGCCATCGTAACGGCGGCAAGGCCAGCCAGGGCCGTCATCAGTCTGTTCATGTCCGTCGCTCCACGCCTTGAGTCGTTGTCGGACAGATCAGTTATCAGTCGGGTACCCGACTTCCACGCGGAGGGATTGCGCTGTGCCAAAGTGTGACGTCATGAACCGAAGGGTTAACGCTTGGCGCGCTCGTTCAGATAGGCAACCGCGGCGAGGTCTTGGGCAACGTGGCCGAGCGATTTGTAGATCGTGACCTGCTGGTCATTCTCACGAGCGTTGACCCGGCCGGCGAAGACTTCGCCAATCTCCGTTATGACATGGCTGTCGCCGACCATGCCCGCCTCCCGTGCCAAGGCTAGCTCGGCGCCCTGGGCGATAACGCCAGGCCGGTAGTCGGCGACGTAGCGCGCCCGTGCGACCAGCGGGCTATCGACCTCGACCGGGCCAAGAACGCTAGAGCCCACGAGGTTTATATGGGTGCCATCCCTCACCCATTCGTTGAGCACGATCGGCTCTGCGGATGATGAGACCGTGCAAATAACGTCGGCACGGCCGGCGGCTTCGCGGCCATCAGCAACAGCCGTTACTCGCTGAGCCGTTTCACGGCTCATCCGCTCCGCTAGTGACTGCGCTCTATCGAAAGACTGCCCCCACAGCAGAATTTCCCGGAAGTCCCGGACCAATGGCACCGCCTGCAAATGCGATTCTGCCTGCAGCCCAGTCCCGAAGACAGCCAGTACCTCGGCCTCCTTTCTGGCAAGGGCATCGGTCGCAGCAGCCGTGGCACAGGCGGTGCGGATCTTGGTGATCGGCTCGGCGTCAGCGATAGCGCTGACGGCACCGGTCTCGCTATCATAGGCAACGACGACGCCCTGGTGCCTAGTCCGCCCCGACCCGTTCGGCTCATGAAATACGCTGATGAGCTTGGCGCCGAACGTTGATAGCGCGGCTAGCTCGCCCGGCATGATGCCCCACACCTCACCGTCGCCAACAGGCCAGATCTGCCGCAACGGCTGCGGGCGCTCTCCGCTGGATAGCGCCGACATCGCCCGACGCATCGCTTTGATGCAGCCTGGATAGTCGAGCAACTCCTCGACCTCGGCGGCGTCATAGAATCTGATCCGTCCCATCACCGCCCCATAGCAGCAGTCGCCGGCTACGAATTGTTTTCTCTCACTCGAACTTGCTTCAGGTCAAAGAAGCAGCCAGACCTTCGAACGATCCGGGAAGCTCGGCCCGGACTGTAGTTTCGTTGCGTTCGCCGGAGGGTCTGTTGTTTCGTAGCGCGTTGCGTACCGAGCGTCCGCTCGAGGGCGAGTGGTATCCCGACAATGATAATCAAAGCGCCCCGCGGCCAGCGGTGCCGATCGCGGTCGCGGCCAACAGCTTTCGGAGCCTATCGATGTGGCTTCTACTGTCGAGCTGCCTCACCGCACTGATCTTGGCTATGGTGTTCAAGGTTCGCGTCGATCCGACGGGCAGTTCGATCGTGGTGTGGGCGGTGGCCGCCATGTTGCTGGCCTCGCGTATCTGGTGGGACCGCACTGGCCAGCAGGCGATCGCCGACGCAGCGGGGACGATCGGCGTCGTTTCGCTGGGCGCAATGAGCGGCGGCGCGATCGCAATGCTGGAGTTGCGGTTCGGCTTCCCCAAGGCGGACACCATGCTTCACCAGGCTGATCTCGCGCTTGCCGTCGATGGGATCCGAATCGCCAAGATGGTGGCAGCCCACCGCGATGCGTTTCTTCCAATCCTGGCGCCGATCTACAATTTCACGGTCGAGTTCTGCTTCGCCAGCTTGGTCGCCCTGTCCTTGATGCGGGACCGCGTCGAGGCGTGGCGCGCCGCTTTTATCTTCACCGGCAGCTTGTTGACGGTGTGCGCCGTGGCCGTCTTCATTCCGGCGACCGGCCTAATCAATTGGGCGCCGCCGGAAGTCCTAACCTACTTGCCGAACGGTTTCATGCCGCATTTCCAGGAATTCTATTACGGCGTTGACCCGGTGTTGCGCCTGCAAGTCATCGACGGCGTTATTACTTTCCCGTCCTTTCACGCTGTCGTGGGATGCCTAGTCTGCTCAATGTGGCGTAAGCGGTTGGTGACGCGCGTCATCGTTGCGGCCTGGCTGATCGTTGAGCTTCTTTCGACCGTCACCGGAGGGCACTACGTAATTGACCTTGTCGGTGGATTCGTCGTCTGGGCAGCCTGGTTTGGTCTGTCGAAGATCATCGAACAACGAGCGATGGCAATAACGGCGTGATAAGCTCGGGCTATGGTCCGACAGCAGCATCACGAAACTCCAGTCCTGCCGCCCCATTCGCTGGCGATCGCAGCCTTCTCGACCATCGTCGAATGGTATGATTTCACACTCTACCTTTATTTCGCGACGGTCTTGTCGCGCGTCTTCTATGGTGGCGGAACCGGGTCGCTGCTGCTGACGCTCGGCGGCTTCGCCATCGCCTATCTGATGCGGCCGCTGGGTGCCGTGTTCTTCAGCCACATCGGCGACAAGAGTGGGCGGCGGCGAATGATGCTCCTGTCGGTGGCGCTGATGACGGCTGCGATGCTGGCGACGGCGCTGCTACCGACGCGCGCGTCGATCGGCCCTGCGGCCGGCTGGCTGCTGTTGCTCCTGCGCTGCGTGATGGGTTTCTCGGTCGGCGGAGAATATACGGGCGTTGTCGCCTATCTGCTCGAGGGCGCGCCGGATCGACGGCGCGGCCTCATCACCTCATCGGCGGCAGCGGCGAGCGAGGTGGGGGGATTGCTCGCCGTAGGCGTCTCCGCGCTAACCGTGAGCATGACGAGTACACCAGACCTCGATAGCTGGGGCTGGCGCATCCCGTTTTGCGTCGGCGCAGCGCTTGCCGCGTCGGTGTGGGTTGCGCGATCGACGATGCATGAAAGCCCTGAATTTCAGCGGCAGCAGGAGGCCGGTACGGTGCCCGACAGCCCGCTTCGCCATGCGCTTACCAACCATCGCGCGGGAATTGTAAGTGGGTTCTCGATCTCGGCGCTCGGTTCGATCACTTATTACGTCGGAATTACTTACGTTCCTGCGTTCCTGACGTCGGCCGGCTCGCTCGGCGAGCGCGAAGCTCTCGGGCTCTCGACCATTGCCGCCGTCGCTGTGATCCTGATCACCCCGTTTATCGGTGCACTCACAGACCGTATCGGCCGCAAGCCGGTGCTGGTCGCCCTATGCGTCGGAAGTGCCGCGCTACCGATCACCATGTTCTCGCTAATGG
>JAFBAM010000317.1 GCA_019247755.1 Sphingomonas sp. | reverse complement strand
AAGTTCGTGCCGGCGCCGGAGCGCAACTTCACCTGGTGGAGCTACCGCTCTCCCGACTGGACCAAGAACGACCGCGGCCGCCGGCTCGACCACATGTGGGCTTCGCCCGAGCTGGACGGCCACCTCAAGGCACATGAAGTGCTGGAGCCGTGCCGGAATTGGCAGCGGCCCTCCGACCATGTGCCGCTGCTCGTCGAGATCGAGGCGTGACGGCGAGCGCGGTCCGCACCGGGATCGCGCTGCTGCGCGCCGGACGGCCGGTGCGGATCGATGGCCCTGCTCCGACGGCCGTGCTGTCCGTCGAAACAGCGACCGCCGAGCTGCTACCGCTGCTGGACCCCGACCGCAGGGCTAAGCTGATGATCAGCGGCGAGCGAGCTGCAGCGCTGAACTTAGCCAACGAACGCGACGCTGCCGACCCCGCCGCTCCGGTGGTGATCGGTCACGAGGACTGGCTTGATGCTGAGACGGCACTCGCCATCGCGGATCCGGGCAAGGACCTCGACCGCGCTCCGGTCGGCCCGCTGCACCCGGTCGCCCCCGACTGCGCCGAGACCGGCCGCGCCGCGCTTGATCTTGCGAGGGCCGCAGGGCTGCTGCCGGCTTTGTGGCTGCTCGATCCAAAGGCCGCCGATGTCGCTATCTCGATCGACGACATCGCCCGCGAGCGGAAGCAACCTACGGTCGAGATCGTCGCCCGGGCCAAGCTGCCGCTCGACGACATGCCGCCGAGCCAGATCGTCGCCTTCCGGGCCTCTGACGATGGGCAGGAGCATGTTGCGCTGGTGGTCGGCGCGTTTGGCGGCCAGCCGCCCTTGGTCCGGCTGCACAGCGAATGCCTCACCGGCGACGTGTTTGGCTCGCTCAAATGCGACTGCGGACCGCAGCTGAAAGAAGCGCTCCACATCATCGGCAAGGCTGGCGGCGGAGTCTTGCTCTATCTCCGTCAGGAAGGGCGCGGGATCGGCCTCATCAACAAGATTCGCGCTTATTCACTGCAAGACCGCGGGCTCGACACGGTCGATGCCAACCAGCGGCTCGGCTTTGCCGACGACGAGCGTGACTATGGCCACGCGGCGGCGATGCTGCGGGCACTGGGGATCGATGAAGTCCGGCTACTAACCAACAATCCCAGCAAGGTTGCGGGGCTGGAGGCGGCCGGCATCACGGTCGTGGAACGGGTGCCGCATCAGATGCCGACCAATCCACACAACGCCGATTACCTCGCGACCAAGCGCAAGAAATCGGGTCACCTCTTAGCCTGACTAGTGTCAGGCAGGTGACCTCCTGCTCGGCTGATCCAGCCCGACGAGGCGCGCCACCTCCTCGAAGCTGTGCGCAATGTCTTGAACGCCGACCGCCCGCAACTTGTCGGCATGACCGTCGAGGCAATGCGAACCGGCAGCGAGCCCAATGACCCTCGCCCCGGACGCAAGCGCGCCGGTCGCCCCCACCTTTGAATCCTCTAGGATTACGGTTCGGGCGATGTCTACCCCGAGCTGGTCGGCGGCATAGAGATAAAGGTCCGGCGCGGGCTTGCCGCGTTCGACATGCTCGCGGCCGCTGTAGAGGTGCGGCTCGAACGCTTCCGTCAGGCCTAGGTGAGCGAGGTGGGTGCGGATCCACTTCGTAGAACTGGACGAGGCGATGGCCTTCGGAACCGCCGGGGGCAGGCCTCGTACAAAATCGATGGCGCCGGCGATCGGCTCGATTCCCTCGGAGAGGGCGCGCTTACCTTCCTGGCTCATGCGATCGTGGAATTCTTGCGGAAGAGGCCGCCCGATGCGGGATTCGATCACCTCGATCACGTGGCGGCCGGCGAGGCCGGTATAATGTTCGATCGCTTCCTCGAACGTGTGAGGATGGCCGAGCTCAGTGAGCAGATCGGCGGTCAGGCGATTGAGCTCATACTCGCTTTCGAGGAGCACGCCGTCGAAGTCGAAAATGATCGCGTCGAGGTTCATGCGTCTTCGAACAAGGCCGTGCCGACCCGCACCGTGGTCGAGCCGAGCATCACCGCGGCTCTGAAATCCCCAGACATTCCAATGCTCAAGCCGGTGACGTCATGGCGTCTGGCGAGCTTGGCCAGCAACGCGAAGTAAGGCGCGGGCTCGACGCCCAACGGCGGGATGGCCATCAGCCCGGCGAGCGGTAGAGGCGAGGCGCGCACCGCCTCGATCATCGCGGCGATATGCGCGATCGCGCAGCCGCCCTTCTGCTCTTCCTCGCCGATATTGACCTGGACGTAGACTGCAGGCGAGCGGCCCGCCTTTTCCGCTTCTTTCGAGAGCGCGCTGAGGAGCGAAGAGCGATCGACGGAATGAATCACGTCGAACAGCTTCACCGCTTCGGCGGCCTTGTTCGACTGGAGCTGGCCGATCTCGTGCAGCCGGATGCCGCTATAGCGCGCAAGTAGCGCCGGCCACTTGGCGAGTGCTTCCTGCACCCGGTTCTCGCCGAAGTCGCGCTGCCCCGCCTCGATCAGCGGCTCGATTTCTTCAACACTGCGCCCCTTGCTGACGGCGATCAGCTGCACGTCGGCCGGATCACGCTTCGCAAGCTCGGCGGCGCGGTCGATTTCATCGAGAATATGCTGACGACGGTCGGCGGCGCTGGTCACGATTTGGTCTCTAGGGTGGCAATGGCCCTCACGCGAGTGAATCGCGTGACGTCGGTCCTGTCGCTTCGCGCAGGCCGTCCGGCTTTCGCCAACTCTACGCGCAGCTGACGATCGCTACGCAATCGCAGCGCTGCACTCGGTAGCTCAGCTTAGAACTTGAAAGCGGTGCCGACGTAGACCGCCTGGCTGTCGCGGCGGTTGTCCTGCAGCGACGACATACGGTCGCGCTCGACATTATAGCGGACTCCACCGGTCAGGGCGATTCGCCGGGAAAGATCGAACGAAGCGCCGGCATCAACCGACATCTTGTCGCCCTGGCGGAGGGCGGGAACCGGGCTGTTGTTGCGTTCGGCGCCAACTGCGACGCGAGTGCTGAGTCGGTTGGTCAGCGAATAGCTGACGCCTAGCACGGCGCTCTCACGGGCGCCGATCGCCGGATCAGCGCTCTTGGCCTTGGCGACATCACCCGAAACCGCGAAACGCCTCCAGCCCACCGCAACGCCGAGGTTGTAACCGGTCGGCGTCAGCGCATTGACTGCTGCCGTCGGAAGCGACGCATCGGCGAGGCGGGTCTGCGCCGGAGCCATGACGCGTGCGCGGATGGCGACCCGGACCTGGCTCGGGCGGCCCTTGGCGGGTGCCGGCGTGAATTTGAAATCGGTCAGTGCAAGGCCCTTGCCCGCGAGCGCGGCTGCAAGCTTGGGATCGGCATTGGCCGGCGTGAAGGAGGAGACGGGATCGAAGCTCAACGCCACGGCAGCGGGCTTCTTTTTCGCCTGGAGGCCGGTCGCGAATGCGGGAGTCAGCACAAGACCGGCCGCGGCGGCTGCCGCAACCAGTTGAGCTCCCCTACGCTGCGCGACTCTCAGCACAATCAACTCCTGTTGATGGCCATATAGTCTGACTTAGCTGACGGTTCCATGACTCGAGTCGATTCCTTCGTCCCCTGTTGCCGACTCAACACAATATCGTTCAGCCGCGGCTCATGCTTGCGGGCGAAGCACGAGTATCTATAACGCCGCCCAACCCTTCGTTCGACCTCAAGGACCCCTATGACCCGCCTGCACAAGACTGCCGCCGTTCTGCTGGTCCTGGCCCTCGCGACGCCCGGCTGTTCGCGCAACAGGACCATTCCCAACCAGATCGCGCCCTCGCAGGTGACGACTCTCGCCATCAATTCTTATTTGTGGCGCGCTGCCGTCGACACGGTGTCCTTCGCGCCGCTGCTCCAGGCGAATGCCCAGAACGGCGTCATCATCACCGACTGGTACGCCAATCCGAAGGCGCCGGGTGAGCGGGTCAAGCTCACCGTGGCCATCCTCGACCCCGACCTTCGCGCCGATGCGGTTCGCGTTTCGGCGGCGAAGCAGGTCTATCAGAATGGTGCCTGGGTCGACGCTCCGGTCACCGCGGCGACGGTACAGAAGCTGGAAGACATCATCTTGACCCGGGCCCGGGATCTCCGTCGCGCCGCCGTCCGGGGATAGTCCTAGCGCATGAGCAGCCGATTCAACGCGGCTGATGCCGACCGGCGCTGGCAGGAGCGCTGGGCCGAGGCGCGCAGCTTCTGCGCCGACAGCAACAGCAACAAGCCCAAGACCTATGTGCTGGAGATGTTCCCCTATCCGTCGGGGCGCATCCACATGGGTCACGTCCGCAATTACACGATGGGCGACGTGATCGCCCGTTACCGCCGGATGCAGGGTCACGAAGTGCTGCACCCCATGGGTTGGGACGCCTTCGGCATGCCGGCCGAGAATGCGGCGATGGAGCGCAAGGTCCACCCAGGCGAATGGACCTGGGCCAACATTCGGACGATGCGCGACCAGCTGAAGCGGATGGGCTTCGCGCTCGACTGGGAACGCGAGTTCGCGACCTGCGACCCGGCCTATTACGGACAGGAGCAGGCGCTATTCCTCGACCTCTTCGAGGCTGGCCTGGTTTATCGCAAGGAAAGCGAGGTCAATTGGGACCCGGTCGACATGACCGTGCTCGCCAACGAGCAGGTGATCGACGGCTGCGGGTGGCGTTCGGGCGCTCCGGTCGAGCGGCGCAAGCTGGCGCAGTGGTTCCTGAAGATCACCGACTTCGCCGATGAGCTGCTCGAGGGCCTGAAGGGCCTGAAAGACTGGCCCGACAAGGTCCGGCTGATGCAGGAGAATTGGATCGGCAAGAGCAAGGGGCTCGATTTCCGGTTCAAGCTCGCGCAGCCGGTCGACGGCATGGCGGACGTCGAGGTCTTCACGACCCGGCCCGACACGATTTTCGGCGCCAGCTTCGTGGCGATTGCGGCCGGCCACCCGATTGCCGAGGCGATTGCCCCGGGCGACCCAAAGGCCGCCGAGTTCATCGCCGAATGCCAGCGCGGGGGCACTAGCCTGGCGGAGATCGAGGCTCAGGAGAAGAAGGGCTATCGCACTTCCGTCGAGGTGGTTCACCCGCTCGACTCCGAGTGGCGGATGCCGGTCTACA
>JAFBAM010000277.1 GCA_019247755.1 Sphingomonas sp. | reverse complement strand
GTGTCGGCGCCCCAGCGGATCGCCCACACCATCTTATCGACCTCGGACGCGACGTCGCTGGCGACCGCCGAGTTGCCGATGTTGGCGTTGATCTTGACCAGGAAGTTGCGGCCGATCGCCATCGGCTCGGACTCGGGGTGGTTGATGTTGTTGGGAATGATGGCGCGGCCGCGGGCGATTTCGTCGCGGACGAATTCGGGGGTGACGAAGTCGGGGATGGCGGCGCCGAAGCTTTCGCCGTCGCGCATCTGGGTCGAAGTGCTACTTCGACCCAGGTTTTCGCGCTCTGCAACATACTCCATTTCGGGAGTGATGATGCCCCTTTTGGCATAACGCATTTGGGTCACGTTGCAGCCTGAACGAGCTCGCAAGACCTTCTTCCGAACGTGGGGGAAGGGCTGGACGCCGCCGCTGCGGTCGGGGCCGAGCTGGCCGTTGTCCTCGGGGCGGACCTCGCGTTGGGCGACTTCCTCGACGTCACCGCGGCTGCGGATCCATTCGCGGCGAAGCTCGGGCAGGCCCGCCATGATGTCGATGCGGCTGTTGGGGTCGGTGTAGGGGCCGCTGGTGTCGTAGAGGACGACCGGCGGCTCGCCCGATGAAGGCTCGAGGTCGACGGCGCGCATGGCGACGTTGAGGCCGCCGACGTGAATCTTGCGGCTGCCGCGGATCGGGCCGGTGGTGACTTTAAGCTCGGTACGTGCCGGGATGTCGGCCATTGGAACACTCCTCCCTACGCCGGTGTCAGCCGGATCAGGTTCAGCGGGTCGCGGCCGGACGCCGCCTCTCAGCTACTTTCGCAGCTCCCCGGGAAGAGTCGTCCTTAGGCTTGGGCGACGGGTTGCGTCTATTTCTTTCCGGTCGATGCGGCCTGAGCTTCGGCAGGGGTCACGGTGCCGTCGTGGTTAAGGTCGGCGCGATCGAAGACCGCGAGGCGCGGGGCCCTGAACTCCGCGGCGCTGATCTTGCCGTCATGGTTCGAATCCATCTTCTGGATAAGCTGCTCGGGCGTCTCGTTGACCTTGACGTTCGGGGTCATGGCGGAAAATTCGGCGACGCTCAGCTGGCCGTCCTTGTTGGTGTCGAGCGCCTGGAACTGCGCCTCGACCCGCTGCCGCAATGCCTTCTGGACCGTCTCCAGCTCGGTGGTCTGGAGCTGCTGCATCTCAGCGATGCTGAGGCTTCCGTCATGGTTCTTGTCCGCAGCAGCGAAAGCGGTGTCGATCTGCCCCGAAAGTTGCGCGCGTGTGACCGGCTGTGGGGCTTGAGCGATCGCCGCGGACGCCAGCAGGAACAACGATGCGGGGGCGGCAAGGACGAGGCTCTTCATCTTCTCTCTCCAGACTGCGTGCGCCTAGCCTAAGGCGCGGGCGGCGAGCCGCAAGTGACAAGTCGCTTTTGCGCTGGCAAACCCCCGCCTCGCATGGCCACGCACCTAACCCATCTCGACCGGCTCGAGGCCGAAAGCATCTTCATCCTGCGCGAGACGGTCGCGGAGGCGACGAAGCCCGTCATGCTCTATTCGATGGGCAAGGATAGTGCGGTGATGCTGCACCTGGCGAAGAAGGCCTTCTTCCCGGGGCCGCTGCCCTTCCCGCTGCTGCACGTCGATACGACCTGGAAGTTTCGCGACATGTACGCCGAGCGGGACAAGGTCGCGGCGGCGCACGACCTCATCGTCTACCGCAACCCGGAAGCGCTCGATAAAGGCATCAACCCGTTCGACCACGGGCCGCTCCATACCGACATGTGGAAGACCGAAGGGCTGAAACAGGCGCTCGACGCGCATGGTTTCGACGCGGCGTTCGGCGGCGCCCGGCGCGACGAGGAGAAGAGCCGGGCGAAGGAGCGCGTGTTCAGCTTCCGCGACCGCAACCACCGCTGGGACCCGAAGCGGCAGCGGCCGGAGCTGTGGTCACTCTACAATGTGCGCAAGAACAGGGGCGAGAGCATGCGGGTGTTCCCGCTGTCCAACTGGACGGAGCTCGATGTCTGGCAATACATCTTGCGCGAGGGGATCGACGTGGTGCCGCTCTATTTCGCGGACGCGCGGCCGACGGTCGAGCGCGACGGGCTGATCCTGATGGTCGATGACGAGCGCATGCGGCTTGAGCCTGGCGAGGAAGTGGTGACGCGCATGGTGCGGTTCCGGACGCTGGGCTGCTATCCGCTGTCGGGCGCGATCGAGAGCGACGCGGCGAGCGTCGAGGACATCATCGCCGAGATGCTGGCGAGCGCGACCAGCGAGCGGCAGGGCCGGGTCATCGACAAGGACGGCGGCAGCGCGTCGATGGAGAAGAAGAAGCAGGAGGGCTACTTTTGAACGCTCCTGCCGATGTGAAGGCCTGGCTCGCGGCGCAGGAGGCGAAGGAGCTGCTGCGCTTCATCACCTGCGGCAGCGTCGATGACGGCAAGTCGACGCTGATCGGGCGGCTTCTCTACGAGACCAAACAGATCTTCGACGACCAGCTCGCGGCTCTGGAGGCGGACAGCAAACGACACGGCACGCAGGGCGCGAAAATCGATTTCGCGCTGCTGGTCGACGGCCTTTCGGCGGAGCGCGAGCAGGGCATCACGATCGACGTCGCCTACCGCTATTTCACCAGCGAGAAGCGCAAGTTCATCGTCGCCGATACGCCGGGGCACGAGCAATATACGCGCAACATGGTGACCGGCGCGTCGACCGCGGACCTCGCGGTGCTGCTGGTGGATGCGCGAAAGGGCGTGCTGACGCAGACGCGGCGGCATTCCTATCTCGCGCAGCTGGTCGGCATCCGCCGCTTCGTGCTGGCGGTGAACAAGATGGACCTGGTCGATTATGACCAGGGCGCGTTCGACGCGATCGCCGCCGATTATCGCGCCTTCGCCGAAAAGATCGGGATCAGCGACTGGATCGCGATTCCCGTATCGAGTCTCAACGGCGACAATATCATCAGCCGGAGCGATGCGACGTCCTGGTATAAGGGGCCAACACTACTCGAGCATCTGGACGCCGTTCCGCTGGACCTGGCGGCGGATGTCGAAAAGCCGTTTCGGATGCCCGTGCAATGGGTCAACCGGCCCAACCAGGATTTTCGCGGCTTTTCGGGACAGATCGCTTCGGGCGCGGTGAAGGCCGGGGACGAGGTGCGCGTACTGCCGTCGGGCCGCGTGACCAAGATCGACCGCATCGTCGTGTCAGGCGGCGACCTGGAAGAGGGCGTTGCCGGGCAGTCCGTGACGCTCTCGTTCGCCGACGAGGTCGATTGCTCGCGCGGCGACGTCATCGCTGTTGCGTCCGACCCGCCGGAGGTTGCCGACCAGTTCGAGGCGACGATCGTCTGGATGGCCGACGAGCCGATGCTCGCGGGCCGCGGCTATTGGCTGAAGCTCGGCGCCCAGCTGGTCACGGCGACGGTCCAGGAGCCGAAGTATGAGGTGAACGTCAACACGCTCGACCATCTCGCGGCCAAGACGTTCGAGCTGAACTCGATCGGCGTCGCCGAGATCGCGACCGACCGCGAGATCGTGTTCGAGCCCTATGCGCCCGAAGGTTCAAGCCCCAACCGCGTGCTGGGCGGCTTCATCCTGATCGACAAGATGACCAACGCGACGGTCGCTTGCGGAATGCTCCACTTCGCGCTCCGCCGCGCGCTCAACATCCATCGCCAGCACCTCGACGTCAGTCGCGAGACGCACGCCGCCCTGAAAGGGCAGAAGCCGGCCGTCCTGTGGTTCACCGGCCTGTCGGGCGCGGGCAAGTCGACCATCGCCAACCTGGTCGAGAAGAAGCTGACGGCGCGCGGGCGCCACACCTTCCTGCTCGACGGCGACAATGTCCGCCATGGGCTGAACCGCGACCTCGGCTTCACCGAGGCGGACCGCATCGAGAACGTCCGCCGCGTCGGCGAAGTCGCCCGGCTGATGGCGGACGCGGGGCTAATCGTGATGACCGCGTTCATTTCGCCATTCCGCGCCGAGCGCGAAATGGTGAGGAAGATGCTGCCCGAAGGCGAGTTCATCGAGGTGTTCGTCGATACGCCGCTGGCCGAAGCGGAAAAGCGCGACGCCAAGGGGCTCTACGCCAAGGCGCGCGCCGGCGAACTGAAGAACTTCACCGGGATCGACAGCCCCTACGAACCGCCCGAAAAACCGGAAATCCGGATCGACACCACGGCGATGAGCGCAGAGGCCGCGGCTGACCTGATCGTCGAGCAACTGGACAAAAGGCGATGACAAAACCCGACCTATCCGATCCA
>JAFBAM010000058.1 GCA_019247755.1 Sphingomonas sp. | reverse complement strand
GACCAGCAGCTGGTGCGGCTCGGGAAGCACCGACCGCTCGGACTGCACCTCCAGCCATTCGCGGACGTCGTCGGGGAAGCGCGACCAGTCGTTGCGGTCGCACAGCATCTGCCGGACGCGGTTGGCGAGGTGCGTCGACATCGACATGCGCTGCCCGCCGTAAGTGACGACCTGCGCGCTCTTTGAGCTGGCGCGGACGATTATGTCGGTGTCCTTGAACTGCTCGACCTCGAGGCTGAGGCCCGCGAAGAAGAAGCGGTCGCCGGGCGCCAGCGCCGAAGCGAAGCCCTCCTCGACCGTGCCGAGCCTGCGGCCATTGCGGAACCGGACGGTCAGCAGCGGCTGCTCGACGATGACGCCGGCGTTGAGCCGGTGTTGCTGGGCCACGGCCGGCTTGGTGATCCGCCACATCCCCCCTTCCTCGGGCACCAGCCGCCGGAACTTGTCGTAGGCTTTCAGCGAATAGCCGCCGGTTGCGATGAAGTTGAGGATCTCCTCGAACGTCTCTTCCTTGAGCCCCGCATAAGGGGCAGCAGACCGAATTTCCGCGAGCATTTCCTCCTGCTGGAATGGCGCGGCGACGGCCATCGCCAGGATGTGCTGGGCGAGGA
The DNA here is from genome assembly GCA_019247755.1 of Sphingomonas sp. GTDB lineage: Bacteria > Pseudomonadota > Alphaproteobacteria > Sphingomonadales > Sphingomonadaceae > Sphingomicrobium. The sequence continues at coordinate 1,785 of JAFBAM010000058.1, read as the reverse complement.
CGTCGAGTGCGCCCGGCCGAAACACCTCCGGATCGAGCTCGCCATCGTCGATCGCGTCGAGCGCGGCGCGGGCTTCCAGATATTCGAAGCGGTTGCCCGGCGTGATGATGCCCTTGCTCGGCTCGTCGAGCCGGTGGTTGGCGCGGCAGATCCGCTGCAGCAGCCGCGAGCTCCCCTTGGGGGCGCCCATCTGTACGACGAGGTCGACGTCGCCCCAGTCGATGCCGAGGTCGAGGCTGGCCGTCGCTACCAGCCCGCGGAGCTTGCCCGCCGCCATCGCCGCCTCGACCTTGCGCCGCGCCTCGACCGACAGGCTGCCGTGGTGGATGCCGATCGGGAGCGCCTGCTCATTCTCCTGCCACAGCTTCTGGAAGATCAGCTCGGCGAGGCCGCGGGTGTTGCAGAAGACGAGCGTCGTCTTGTGCTGCTCGATCAGCCGCATGACGTCGCCGATCGCGTGGTAACCCGAATGGCCGCCCCACGGGATCCGGTTCTCGGGGATCAGGATCGAGAGGTCCGGCTCGGCGCCCGGGTCGCCGATGACGAGGTCGACCTCGTCCATGTCCGCGTCAGGGGCGAGCCACGAACGATAGGCGTCCGGGTCGCTAATCGTCGCCGACAGCCCCACGCGCCTCAGCCCCGGCGCGAGCTTCCGAAGCCGCGACATCGACAGTGACAGGAGGTCGCCACGCTTTTCCTTGGCGAAACCGTGCAGCTCATCGACGACGATTGTGCGGAGATTCGCGAACATTTGCGCCGATTCCGGGTAGCTAAGGAGCAAGCTGAGCGATTCCGGCGTCGTCAGCAGCACCTGCGGGGGCCTTGCCCGCTGTCGAGCTTTTCTATCCGACGGAGTGTCTCCGGTCCGTGTTTCGACCCGGATCGGCAGCCCCATCTCCTCGACCGGCCCGACAAGATTCCGTTGTATATCAACAGCTAACGCCTTCAGCGGCGACACGTAGAGCGTGTGCAATCCCTCTTCCGGTGCCTCTGCCAGCTCGCAGATTGTCGGTAAGAACCCCGCCAGCGTCTTGCCCGCACCGGTCGCAGCCACCAGTAGCGCGCTCCGTCCAGCCCGCGCACGCTCCAGCATCTCCAGCTGATGCCGCCGCGGTTGCCAGCCCTTCGACTCAAACCAGCCGGCGACGACCGGCGGCAGGCCGTCAGTCTTCGGCGGTGTCGGTCCCGTCGCGGCGTCGCCGTTCCTCTTCGGCATAGAGCTCCCGCGTAGCCTGCTCGGTGCGGCCTGTCTTGCCGCTCGAGCGCCGCTGCATCACCAGCCAAACGAGTGCGATCAAGAGCAGGATCGGACCGACGATCTCCATGATCCCAACCATCGATTCGTCCATTGGCTCTCCTTCCCGCGGGAAATGGCTGTCGTTTCACCTATATAAGCTCCCGATGGCGCGATTGGGTTCCTGGATCAAAGCTTGCCCGGAGGGGATTTACGTGCGGCCCGCCGACGCGTGGATCGATCCCTCGCAACCCAAGCCGAAGGCGCTGGTCACCCACGGCCACTCCGATCACGCGCGCGGCGGCCATGGCTCTGTGCTGGCTACCAAGGAGACGCTGGCGATCATGGGCGTGCGCTGCGGCCCGCAGAACGGCCAGATCGCGGCTTATGACGAGACGATCCGCGTCGGCGAGGTTGATGTTCGCTTCGTGCCCGCAGGACACGTGCTCGGCTCGGCCCAGATCGTGCTTGAGCACAAAGGCGAACGAGTGGTGGTCTCCGGCGATTACAAGCGCAGGCCCGACCTGACCTGCCCCGCCTTCGTGCCGGTG
>JAFBAM010000279.1 GCA_019247755.1 Sphingomonas sp. | reverse complement strand
CTTGAGCTCTTCGACGATCGAGCGGGTGAGCGTCCGGGTCGCGCTCTGCTCGCCCGTGATGCTGCTGTCGATATGCAGGATGGTCACTATTGCCTCCTAAGTATGGATTTGTTACCGAGGCACCCTAAATAACCACCAGCGAATCGCCCGCAAGAACGCACTTTTTTGTGGTCGAAGAACAAATTTGTGACGCGGGAACAAAGAGGTAACCCCTCTTGGGAGAGAAATGTAATGAAAGACCCGACCAACCCGGTGTGCCGCACGATCAGCACTTTGCTGTCGCGGATCGGCGATAAGTGGACCGTGCTCGTGGTGCAGACGCTCGGCGACGGATCGAAGCGCTTCAACGAATTGCGCCGCGAGATCCCGAGCGTGTCGCAGCGGATGCTGACGCTGACGCTCCGCAACCTCGAACGCGATGGGATCGTCAGCCGGACCGTAACCCCGACCATCCCGCCGCGCGTGGACTATGAGCTGACCGAGCTCGGCCAGTCGCTGCAAAGGCCGATTTGCGGCCTTGCGACCTGGGCGATGGAGAATGTCGGCGCCATCCACGAAGCGCAGGCACGGTTCGACGCGGAAGCCGACAAGGCAGCGGCGGCTTGAGCGCTTAGCTAACGTCTGCTTTCGACCCAAAGCAGACACTAAGCGCTGAGCGGCGTTGGATCAGTTCTGGGAGTCGAGCTTAGCCACCAGGCGACCGCGTTCCCAGAGCTCGCATTTTACGGGGAGCTTCATGGCGCTGGCTTTGCCGAGCGCCTCCTGGTCAGAACCGGCCTCTAGATCATGCGCCTTCGTGAACTTGCCGGAGCCATCCAAGCAATAAAGCCGATAATAGGGCATCGCACCTCCCCACCATGGACCGAGCGGAGGCTACATAATACGTTCCGATACCGGAATAAACTTGGCGCTAGGACGGTTCGATCACGAGGCGCGCCCGGCAACAATTGATTAGTGGCGGTTAGGACGAATTAGCCCTGTGGCGGCGGCTCAAGGTGGATTGTGGCTGGAGCAGATGCTTCGGCCTCAAGCTTGCGGATATCCTCTTCAAGCTCGTCAGCAGTCACGGTCACTAGTGCAATAATGCGCGGGTCGTGCGCCATTGCGGCGACTTTGCGCATGTTGACGAGGCGGCCCTTCATGCGGTCTAGGTAGGTCGCGTCCATCAGCGCCTAAACAATGTCGGGAGGCCGACGTTCCGGGCGAGGTCTGTCCTCGGTGCCAAGACTATCTGACGCTACACCTACGCTTGACGACCAACGCGACAGAATTGCGCGCCGGACCTCAGGCTCAAGGCTCGGTTGGCGCGCCACCTCGAAGGGATAGAGAACGCGGGAGAATGACTCCGACATCATTGTCCTCCTTCTGAACCTCCGCCAAAATTTCGTAATTCAAGGTTCAGTCGTCAAGATCGCGAAACCCTCGCCGGTCGGCGACCCAAGGGGCGGCTGCATCTGCGGACTGGTTCGATGCAGTGTCGGTTTCCGACCCAAAGCAGACATTGGCCCGCATCGCTTTCCCCGCGCGTTTTGCTCGGCTAGTTCACCGCGATGCTCAGGCCCGCCACGACCGACATCCAAGCGCTGAAGATTCTCGACGAGCGGCTCCGCTGGTTGTCGGCCTGGACCATCCATCACGCCAATCACATCCGGACAAGCGCGGACGGCCTGAAGGTCGGCGGGCACCAGGCGAGCTGCGCCTCGATGACCGCGATCATGGCCGCGCTCTATTTTCATGCATTGGGCGAAAATGACCGTGTCGCCGTGAAGCCCCATGCGGGCCCCGTGCTCCATGCGATCCATTATCTGCTCGGGACGCAATCGCGCGAGGCGCTCGAGAATTTCCGCGGGTTCGGCGGTGCGCAGAGCTACCCCAGCCGGACCAAGGACAGGATTCCGGTCGACTTCTCGACGGGCTCGGTCGGCCTTGGCGTCGCGATCACGCTCTTCGCGAGCCTGGTGCAGCATTATCTCACCGCGCACGGCTGGCTCGAGGACAAGGATCGCGGCCGCTTCGTCGCGTTGATCGGCGATGCCGAGCTCGACGAAGGCAATATCTACGAAGCCATCATCGAAGGTGCGAAGCACGACGTCCGCAACCTCTGGTGGATCATCGACTACAACCGCCAGAGCCTGGACGCGACGAGCGCCGACCGGATGTTCGAGCGGTTCGACGAGATTTTCCGCAGCTGCGGCTGGCGAGTCGTCGAGTTGCGCTATGGCCGGAAGCTCGCGGCTGCGCTCGCCGCGCACAAAGACCTCAAAATTTGGTTCGAAAAGCTCACGAATGCCGAGCTTTCGGCACTGCATTACCAGGGCGGTGCGGCGTGGCGGACACGAATTGATGCTGAAATTGGCAAAAAAGCAGCCACTTTTCTCAAGGATTACGACGACGAGGCGCTGGCCTCGCTGTTCACCGACCTCGGCGGCCATTGCATGGAGACGCTCGTCGAGGCGTTCGATGCGACGCAGGACGACATCCCGACATTGTTCATCGCCTGGACGATCAAGGGCTTCGGCCTGCCCTTCGCCGGGCACAAGGACAATCACGCAGGGCTGATGAACCCCACTCAGCTCACGTCCCTGCGCGATGCGATGGGCGTCCGCGAGGGACAGGAGTGGGAGCCGCTTGAGGGCATCGGGGACAATGCCCGCACGGGCGTCGACGCGCTGATCGACCGGACTCGGGTCGCCCGCGAGAAACGCGCTCGGGACTTCGGCCGCGTCGCAATCCCCGAAATTCCGGTGCCGGCCGGCAAGGAGCAATCGACCCAGGCGGCGTTCGGTCGCATCCTGCTCGAACTGTCGAAGGCCGGCGGCGAGCTTGCCGACCGGATCGTCACCACCTCGCCAGATGTTACCGTCTCGACCAACCTCGGCGCCTGGGTGAATCAGCGCGGCCTCTTCCGCCGCAGCGACATGCCTGACGTCTTCGCTCACGCAAAGATTGCTTCTGCGCAAAAGTGGAGCGGCGGCAACAAAGGCCAGCACATCGAATTGGGCATCGCCGAATCCAACTTGTTCCTGATGCTCGCCGCCGCCGGCCTCTCCGGAGATTTATTCTTCCGGCGCCTCTTCCCCATCGGCACCCTCTACGATCCTTTCATCGCGCGCGGCCTCGATAGCCTCAATTACGCCTGCTACCAGGACGCCCGCTTCCTGCTTGTCGCCACGCCGAGCGGCATCACGCTCGGGCCCGAAGGCGGTGCCCATCAATCCATCAACCCGCCCCTGATCGCGCTCGGCCAGCCTGGCCTTCGTCATTACGAGCCGGCCTATGCCGACGAGTTGGCGGCGATGATGCAGGAAGCCTTCCGCCTGATCGACGATCCCGATGGCGAGAGCACCTACCTTCGACTCTCGACGCGCAGCATCGAACAGGTCGAGCGCACCGACGATCGTTGGCGTGAGGGTGCGATCGCCGGCGGCTACTGGCTGCGCGAACCGGCGCCGGGCGCGGACGCGGCGATCGTCGCGATGGGCGCGGTCATGCCCGAAGCGCTCGCGGCCTGGGAGGAGCTGAGCAACGACTTGCCGGGTCTCGGCCTGCTCGCCGTGACCTCGCCCGACCTGCTGCACCGCGGCTGGACCGCCGCGCAGGCCGCGCGGTGGCAAGGCCAACGCAAGCCGAGCCACATCGAACAGCTGCTCGCACGCCTCTCTCCCGACGCAGGCCTCGTCACGCTCGCCGATGCCGCGCCGGCGTCGCTGTCATGGCTCGGAGGGGTCCTTGGCCAGCGCGTAGCGCCGCTAGGAGTCGAGAAATTCGGTCAAACCGGCAGCCTTTCGGACCTTTACGCGGCCTATCGGCTGGACGGCGACGCAATTGCCGAAGCGGTTGCCGAGCTTCTGTTGCCTCAATAGGTAGCAGCCATGGCCGGGCGCTATTTCGACGAGTGGCAGGTAGGCGACAAGGTTGCGCACGCGATCACGCGCACCGTTACCGAAGCGGACAACGTCCTCATCACCACGCTGACCCACAACCCGCAGCCGCTGCACCTCGATTACGAAGCCGCTGCCAAGACCGAATTCAAGAAGCCGCT
>JAFBAM010000238.1 GCA_019247755.1 Sphingomonas sp. | reverse complement strand
GCCTCAACTGGGGCTGCATCCCGACCAAGGCGTTGCTGCGGAGCGCAGAAATCTACCATTACCTGCAGCACGCCGACGCCTACGGCCTCAGCAACGAGAAGCCGGGGTTCGACCTTGCCAAGGTGGTGGCGCGGAGCCGCGCCGTGTCGAAGCAGCTGAACCAGGGCGTCGCGCACCTGATGAAGAAGAACAAGATCACGGTCGTGATGGGCGAGGGGAAGCTGACCGGAAAGGGCAAGCTCAGCGTTGCGGGCGGGGACGGCAAGGCGACGGAGCTGACCGCCAAGCACATCATCGTCGCGACGGGCGCGCGGGCGCGCGACCTGCCGTTCGCGAAGGCCGATGGGAAGCGCATCTGGACCTATCGTCACGCCATGACCCCGCCGGAAATGCCGACGGAGCTGCTGGTCATCGGATCGGGGGCGATCGGGATCGAGTTCGCGAGCTTTTACGCGGACCTCGGCGCCAAGGTGACGGTAGTCGAGATGCTCGACCGCATCGTGCCCGTTGAAGATGCAGAGGTCAGCGCGCAGTTGCAGAAGAGCCTGACGAAGCAGGGGCTGACGATCCACACGTCGGCGGGTGTCGAAGCGCTGACCGCCGATGCGAAGGGCGTAGCCGCGAAGATCAAGACCAGCGACGGCAAGACCAGCGAGCAGCGCTTCAGCCACGTCATCGTCGCCGTCGGGATCGTCCCGAACACCGAGAGTATCGGAATCGAGACGCTGGGCGTGAAGACGACCAAGGGGCATATCGACACCGACCCCTATGGCCGAACCAACGTCGCGGGCCTGTGGGCAATCGGCGACGTGACCGCGCCGCCGTGGCTTGCGCATAAGGCGATGCATGAGGCGGTGACGACGGCCGAAGCGATTGCGCAGGAGCTCGGGCAGAAGGGCCTGCACCCGCACGCGACCGATCCGAAGAATATCCCGGGCTGCACCTATTGCCGGCCGCAGGTCGCCAGCGTCGGCCTCACCGAAGCCAAGGCGAAGGAATCCGGATACCAGGTCAAGGTCGGCAAGTTCCCGGCGATCGGCAACGGCAAGGCGATCGCGCTCGGCGAGGTCGATGGTTTCATCAAGACGGTGTTCGATGCGAAGACCGGCGAGCTGCTCGGCGCGCACATGATCGGCGCCGAAGTCACCGAGCTGATCCAGGGTTATACGGTCGGCAAGACCGCCGAGCTGATCGACGAGGACTTTGCGCAGACGGTCTTCCCCCACCCGACCCTGTCCGAGATGATGCATGAGGCGGTCCTCGCTGCGGACGGCAAAGTCCTGCACATTTGAGCGCGCCGACCGCCAGCACGCGGACGCTGGTCGTCGCGCTCCTCGCGAACCTCGGCATTGCGGTGTCCAAGTTTTTCGCGGCGTGGATCACTGGATCGTCGGCGATGCTGACAGAGGGCGTTCACAGCGTCGTCGATTCCACCAACCAGCTGCTGCTGATGTGGGGACGCAGCGCAGCCAAGCGGCCGGCCGACAAGCTGCATCCCTTCGGCTACGGCCGCGAGCTGTATTTCTGGAGCTTCGTCGTCGCCGTGCTCGTCTTCTCACTGGGCGCGGGAGTCTCGGTCTACGAAGGCATTATCCATATCGCGCATCCCGAGCCGGCAGTGTCGCCGGTCGTAGCTTATGCGGTCCTGCTGGTGGCATTCCTGCTTGAGGGCTGGTCGACGCTCGAAGCCTTTCAGGAGTTCAAGAAAGCGAAGGGCCGCACGGGCTGGTTCAAGGCGATCCGCACGTCCAAGGATCCACCGGCATTCATCGTCCTGCTCGAGAACGGGGCGGCGATGGCCGGCATCGTCGCGGCCGCGGTCGGCTTGCTGTTGTCGCAGCTGACGCACAGTCCGTTTTACGATGGAGCGGCCTCGGTCGTGATCGGCATCATCCTCGGTTTCACCGCCCTGCTCCTCGCCTATGAATCCAAGGGCCTCTTGATTGGCGAATCCGCGGACCCGGTTCTCGTCGAACATCTCCGGGACCTTGCGTGCGACCAGCCCGGTGTGGTTGGCGTGGGGGACGTGCTGACCCTCCACAGCTCGCCGGACCAGGTCACCGTCATGATGAACGTCGATTTTCGCGACAGCATTTTGGCCGGCGAGGTCGAGCGGGTGGTGTGCAAGATCGAGGATGAGGCGCGCGAGCGCTGGCCGCAGGTGAAGAGGTTGTTCGTTCGGCCGATGCAAGGCGCCGCGGCGTTACGGAGGCACTGATGGCCAAGTCCATGCACGACGTCTCCGACCCGCGGAATGCGTCGATCCTCATCAACGTCAACGGCGAGCTGAAGCCGAGGGCCGAGGCGGTCGTCTCGGTCTTCGACAGTGGCTTCATGCTGGGAGACGGCGTGTGGGAGGGGCTGCGGGTCGTTCATGGCAAGCTCTCGTTCCTCGATCGCCATCTCGACCGGCTTTTCGAGGGGGCCAAGGCGATCGCGATGGATGTGGGCCTCAGCCGCCAAGAGCTGACGAAGCGGCTTTACGAGACGCTCGACGCTAACCAGATGAAGGAGGGCGTCCACGTCAGGCTGATGGTGACGCGGGGTGTTCGCTCGACGCCCTACCAGGACCCGCGGGTCGTCGTGGGCGGAGCGACGGTCGTCATCATCCCGGAATACAAAGAGCCCGATCCGGCGGTTTATGAGCGCGGACTGAAGCTGTTCACGGTCCATGTCCGTCGCGGCGATCCGGCTGTGCAGGACCAGAAGATCAATTCGCATTCGAAGCTGAACTGCATCCTGGCCTCAATCCAGGCGACGCACGCAGGGGCGGACGAGGCGCTGATGCTCGACCCGCACGGGTTTGTTGCGACCTGCAACTCGACCCACTTCTTCATTGTCCGCAAGGGTGAGGTGTGGACGTCCAGCGGCAAATATTGCCTGGGCGGGATTACGCGCCAGCTGGCGCTGGAGGTTGCGCGCGATGCGGGCATCGCGGCGATCGAGAAGGATTTCTCCCTGACCGACGTCTACGGCGCCGACGAGGCGTTCGTGACCGGCACCTTCGCCGGGATCGTGCCGGTGCGCGAGATTGACGGGCGCCAGCTCAACTGCCGCGGCCCGATGGTCGAGCGACTGCAGAAACTCTACGCCGACCGCGTCGAGCGGGACGCCACGGAACAGCAGCGCCCGTGACGATCCACGTCGCCATGTGGTCGGGGCCGCGAAACCTCTCCACGGCGATGATGCGCAGCTTCGGAAGCAGGGCGGACACGTTCGTCTCGGATGAGCCGTTCTACGGCGCATTCCTCAAGGACACGGGCGCGGACCATCCTATGCGCGACGAAGTGATCGCGGCAATGGATTGCGACTGGCGCAGCGTAGTTCAGACGCTTCGCGGCGATGCGCCCGACGGCTCGCCGATCTGGTACCAGAAGCACATGTGGCACCACATGACCGGGCGGATCGGCTATGACGATTTCGCCGGCTTCACTCACGCATTCCTGATTCGCGAGCCGGAGCGCATGATCGCCTCATATCTGCGCAAGCGGGAGGCGGCTGCCTTCGAGAATTTCGGGATGGACCGGCAGGCCGAGTTCTTCGAGCGCGAAGCCGATCGCCTCGGCCACGCGCCACCGGTTATCGACGCGAACGATGTGTTGGCCAATACGCAAGGCGTTCTGTCGAGATTGTGCGACGCACTAAGGATCGCCTGGGATCCCGCGATGCTGAGTTGGCCGCCGGGGCGACGCGATACCGACGGCCCATGGGCGCCGCACTGGTATGGGGCGGTCGAGGCGAGCACGGGCTTCGGGCCGCCGGAGACCGACGACGTCGAATTGCCTGACGAAGCGCGGCGCGTCGCCGAGCGGTGCCGTCCTTATTACGAGCAGCTAGCCGCGCACCGCATCACCGCCTGAGACTTAGCCGATCGTGCGGACGCCGTTGGTGGCCCA
>JAFBAM010000220.1 GCA_019247755.1 Sphingomonas sp. | reverse complement strand
GTCTTCGGGCCTACGGGCACGCGGATCTGCGAGCCCGTGGCGTTCACCACTTGGCCGCGGGTCAAGCCGTCGGTCGAGTCCATCGCGATCGTGCGGACGACATTCTCGCCGAGGTGCTGCGCAACTTCGAGAACCAGGCGGTTGCCGCCATTGTCTGTCTCGAGCGCCGACAGGATCGGCGGAAGATCGCCCTCGAACGCCACGTCGACGACGGCGCCGATCACCTGGCTAACGCGTCCGGTCAGGTTGCTGACCGAAGCCTTCGCGGAATTCGTCTCCGTGGGCGCGGCCTTCTTGGCGCGGGTGCGGGGCTTGGTCTCGGCGGCGGTTGCCATGTCTGTCTTCCTTGCCTTCTTGTTCGGTTAGAGCGCTTCGGCGCCCGAGATGATTTCGACGAGTTCGGTGGTGATCGCGGCCTGGCGCTGGCGGTTGTACTGGATCGACAGGCGGTTGATCATGTCGCCCGCATTGCGGGTCGCATTGTCCATCGCGGTCATCTGCGAACCATAGAAGCCGGCCTGGTTCTCAAGCAGCGCGCGATAGATCTGGATGGCGATATTGCGCGGCAGCAGGTCGGCGAGGATTTCCTCCTCGTCCGGCTCATATTCGACGGCCGCTGGCGCGCTCTTGCCGGTCGCAGGAGTTTCCTCCGCCGCACTCGGCGCAACCGGGATGATCTGGTTAACCGTCGGTTCCTGCACCAGCGTCGAGCGGAAGTTCGCATAGGCGAGGTGAACCACGTCGATGCCATCGGTGACGTAGCGGTCGATCAGGTCCTTCGCGATCGCCTGCGCGTCCGCATAGGACGGCGCCTTCATCTCGCTGGTGTCGTACTGGGCGATGATGCTCTTCGGGTAGAGGCGCTGGATCACCGGGCGGCCTTTACGGCCGACGATGTAGAAAAGGACCGTCTTGCCCTCGGCGATCAGGTCGTCAGCCTTGCGCCGAGCGGCGCGAACAACGTTGCTGCTGAAGGCGCCGGCAAGCCCGCGGTCGGCGGTTGCGAGCACGATCAGATGGGTCGCATCCTTGCCCGTCCCGGCGAGCAGCTTCGGTGTCTGCGGACCGACCGTCACCCGCGATGCGAGTGACTGCACGACATCAGTCATGCGCGACGAATAGGGACGGCCCGCCTCGGCGCTCTGCTGCGCGCGGCGCAGCTTCGCCGCGGCGACCATCTTCATCGCCTTGGTGATCTTCTGCGTCGACTTCACCGAGCCGATGCGGATCTTGAGGGCCTTGAGCGAAGCCATTGCTAGGCGAACTGCTTCCCGAACTCGGTGAGCGCATCCTTGAGCGCGGCGGCGGTGTCGTCGTCGAGCGTCTTGGTGTCGCGGATCTTGGCGAGGATTTTCGGCTTGTCCGAGCGGAGGAAGCTCAGCATGGCCGCCTCGTAGCGGACGACGTCGCGGGTATCGACGCTGTCGAGGAAGCCCTGCGTGCCGGCGTAAATCGAGGCGACCTGCTCCTCGACGGGCATCGGCGCGTACTGCGGCTGCTTCAGCAGCTCGGTCAGGCGCGCGCCGCGGGCAAGCAGCTTCTGCGTGGAGGCATCGAGGTCCGAGCCGAACTGCGCGAAGGCGGCCATCTCGCGATACTGGGCGAGCTCCAGCTTGATCGAACCCGCGACCTTCTTCATCGCCTTGGTCTGCGCGGCCGAGCCGACCCGGCTGACCGAAAGGCCGACGTTAATCGCCGGGCGGATGCCCTGGTAGAAGAGGTCGGTCTCGAGGAAGATCTGGCCGTCCGTGATCGAGATCACGTTGGTCGGGATGTAGGCCGACACGTCGCCCGCCTGCGTCTCGATGACCGGGAGCGCAGTCAGCGAACCCGCGCCATTGTCCTCGTTCATCTTCGCCGCGCGCTCGAGCAACCGGCTGTGGAGGTAGAAGACGTCACCCGGATAAGCTTCGCGGCCCGGCGGACGGCGGAGCAGCAGCGACATCTGGCGATAGGCGACGGCCTGCTTCGAAAGGTCGTCGTAGACGATGACGGCGTGCATGCCGTTGTCGCGGAAATATTCGCCCATCGCGCAGCCGGTGTAGGGCGCGAGGAACTGCAGCGGCGCCGGCTCCGAAGCGGTGGCGGCGACGACGATCGAATATTCCATCGCGCCATTCTCTTCGAGCGCGCGGACGATCTGCGCGACGGTCGATCGCTTCTGGCCGACAGCGACGTAGATGCAGTAGAGCTTCTGGCTCTCATCCTTGCCCTTGTTGACGTCCTTCTGGTTGATGAAGGTGTCGAGCGCGACGGCCGTCTTGCCGGTCTGGCGGTCGCCGATGATCAGCTCGCGCTGGCCGCGGCCGATCGGAACCAGCGCGTCGAGCGCCTTGAGGCCGGTCTGCACCGGCTCATGCACCGACTTGCGCGGGATGATGCCCGGCGCCTTGACCTCGACGCGGCGGCGCTCGGTGAACTGGATCGGGCCCTTGCCGTCGATCGGGTTGCCGAGGGCGTCGACGACGCGGCCGAGCAGGCCCTTGCCGATCGGAACGTCGACGATCGTACCGGTCCGCTTGACCGTCGAGCCTTCCTGGATCTCGGCGTCCGAGCCGAAGATCACGACGCCGACATTGTCGGCTTCGAGGTTCAGGGCCATGCCCTTGGTGCCGTTGTCGAACTCGACCATCTCGCCCGCCTGGACGTTGTCGAGACCGTAGATGCGCGCGATGCCGTCGCCGACCGACAGCACGGTGCCGACCTCGGAGACCTGCGCTTCGGCGTCGAAGTTCGCGATCTGGTCGCGGATGACGCGGGAGATTTCAGCGGCGCGGATGTCCATCGTTCTTCTTAGCCTTTCATCGCCTGGGCGAGTCGGTTGAGTTTGGTGCGGATCGAGGCGTCGATCTGCTGGCTGCCCAGCTTAACGACGATTCCGCCGAGGATGTTGGGATCGACCGTCGCGTCGATCGCGACGTCGCGGCCGGCGCGGCTCCGGAGCTGGGTCTTGAGCGCGGAGAGCTGGTCGTCGTTGAGAGGCCGCGCGGTGACGACTTCGGCAGTGGTCTCGCCGCGATGCTCGGCGGCGAGACGGCGGAACGCGCGGATGACGTTGCGCAGCTCGCCCTTGCGACCGTTCCTGGCGAGCACGCCGACGAAATTCGCCGTGATCGGGTCTAGGTTCAGCTCCGGCGCAATCGCGGCGAAGGCCTTGCCGGCCTCA
>JAFBAM010000155.1 GCA_019247755.1 Sphingomonas sp. | reverse complement strand
GCAAATGTTCGACCTCGTCATCACCGATGTCATCATGCCGGAAATGTCGGGGCCCGAGCTCATCAAGCACCTCAAGGAAACGAGCACCCACGACTTCGCGGTGCTGTTCGTCACCGGCTATGTCGGCGAGGGTGAGACTGACGACCTGCGCGGCTACGAGCTGCTGCGCAAACCTTTCACGGTCGGCGCGCTTGCGAGCGCGGTCGCCGCGGCGCTGGCCCGAACTAGCGAACCGCCCCGGACCTCAGCAGGCGGGGCAAGAGGCTGATACCCGCCAGCAGCGGATGCCGCCGCTGCCATGGCTTCAACTGGATGTCGGCGCCGGCGTGCCGATTGATTTTCCAGGCAACATATTCGGCGCCGCCGGCAAAAGTCAGGCTCGCCTTCGCGAGACGGGCAACAGAGTAGAGCTTTCCTTTGCTTTGCTTACCGCGCCACCATCGAGCGGCGCGGTCAGGCCGCTTCCAAAGTGACACTTCGCCGTTGGGCCCGACGCCATGGTAGCGAGCAATTTCTTTGAGGCTGGCTTCGCCAAACATCGCGTAGCGGTCGGGGTCCGCCTCGACGATCTTCGCCGATCGGTCCTCACGTTCGGCTCTGAGCTCCGCCTTGAAGGTCAAAGCGAAAGCGCGCCGCCATAGGTCGAGAGCAACAATGGTTGCTCCTCCGCCCGAAGGTAAGGTCCAATCAAGCAGCGTCGGCGCAGCTTGGCTGACAGCGTCGATTGTTCGTTTGGCTGCGAACCGGTCCCGGCTCCAAACCAATCGGGACGGCTGGGCAAAGCGCGCGGCCGTTGAAACGGTCCACGCTTGGCGAGAGCATTCGTGTTCGAAATCCGCCTCGCTCAGCACCGCATACTTCGCGACCAGCCCGTCGTGCTCGAAGTAGAAAACGTTGGGCGGGATCAGCCGGTTCGCGACCGCGAGCCATCGCTTCGCATAAGCCGCACGGTAGTCGGAAACGATAAGGTAGAAATCGAGCATCAGCCCGTCGAGCTGCTTTTGGCGGAGGCACGATCCGTAGAACAGCACGGACCGGCTCGCCGCCCCATGCTTCTCCGCAATCGCTGCCGCGCAAGCGCTGACCCGCTGGTCGACCGGCAGGCTCAATTCCTCGGCGACGAGGGCACGTAGCTCGCTCACGAATGCGAGTTTAGGCTGCCAGCTTCACGAACGACAGCGGCTGCGCAGGCCTGAGGTTGATCGGACTCCCGGAAACCGCTCGGAAGGTCTCGCCATCCAGGATCACGTTCGAATTGTCGCCATGGATGGTAATCTCATTGGCTTCCTCGAAACGGACCCCTCGCACTTCCTCGCGGCCGAACTTGCCAACGATCTTCGCGAATACGGCGCCTATGACCGTCTCCGGCTGAGCCTCGATGGTAAGGAGCTTGAGCGTACCCTGGCGGTGCGCGCCGAAGTCGGTCGAGAGCAGTAATTTCTCGAGCGTCGTCACGGCGAGGACTGAGAACCGGCCTGTGATCGGCTCTACCTGCTCCGAGAAAGACACGCTGACCGGCTTGGAGTCCGGCGGGAGGAAGCTGGCCTTGAGACGCAGTATCTGCTTGGCCGCCGCCGCGATTGCGGTGAGGGCATGAGCAACGCTGTTCGGCAGGCCGAGCGGGTAAATTTTGTCGCGGCAGTAGAGCATCGTGTCGGCAAGACCGGCGCCGCCAAGGAACATGCCGATCACCGGCTTGTCGTCCTCGCCATGGCGCAGCGCGATCAGCTCCCGCGCCACGGTATAGGGGGCGAGGTCGTCCGACCGCGCGAGCTCGATCAGCCGCTCGAGCGTCTCGACCGGATCCCCACGTGCGCCGAGATCGAGCGCGATGAGGTTGGTCTTGCCGCTCGGAAGGACCGCGACCGGCGGCGGGGCATCGCCGAAATGGTTGCCGTTGTAGAGCTCGGTCAGCGCCGCCTGAACTGTGCCGTCGCCGCCGTTGATCGCCAGAACCTTGGGCCGGACGCGCGCGATCGACCGGATGGCTTCGCCGATCTGGCTCGCGTCCTCGACCTCATAGTGGAAGACATCGGGATGATCTGCGCAATATTCGCGAATCTTCGGGAGTTGCGCGAGGTTGCCTGTCGACCTCGGGTTCGAGAGCAGCGCAATCCTGACGCGTGGCTTCACCCAAGCGGGCCCGACGCAGGCCTGCCCCGTCGGGGCGGAAGCATCGTCCTGGCGCTCCACTTTCAACATGAATCCGTGCACCGTTTCGCTATAGGGGGCCCTAACGAACGGATACGCCAACTCGCCGGATGCATCCGTCCGCTGTGCAATATCGGCCGTCTTTGCGGCCAAATGATGGTGCTGGGACGACGAAATTTGCGCCAGATTGGCCTTATTGACCGCTATCTTGCCCGCACGATCGCGGTGCCGCTGCTCGGGACGCTGATCCTCGCAGCGATGCTGCTCGTGCTCGACAAGATGCTGCGGCTTTTCCAGTACGTCGTCGATGCCGGGGGGCCCGTCAGCGTCGTCTGGCGGATGCTCGCCAACCTCCTTCCGGAATATCTCTCCCTCGGGATCCCGATCGGCCTGATGCTCGGGATCCTGCTCGCCTTTCGGAAGCTCGCTTTGTCGTCGGAGCTGGATGCGCTGCGAGGGATCGGCATCGGCTACGGCCGTCTGCTACGCGTCCCCTATGCCTACGCAATCCCGCTCGCCGCCATCAACCTTGCAATCGTGGGCTATCTCGAGCCCTTCACCCACTACCGCTACGAGGGACTGCGCTTTGACCTGAAGTCGGGCGCACTCGGCGCCGCGATCAAGGTCGGCGAGTTCAACCAGCTCGGCAAGCACCTCACGCTCCGGATCGACCGCAGCGAGAACAAGGGGACACAGCTCCACGGCATCTTCGTCCAGAGCGAAGACAGCAAGGGAATGACCGTCGCTGCAACCGCCGAGCACGGGCGGTTCCTCGCGACCGACGACCCGGACAAGATACTGTTCCGGCTCACCAAGGGCCGGCTGGTGCAGGATAGCCCCAAATTCTCGACTCCGCGGACCCTGGCCTTCGACGTTTACGACCTTCCTGTCAGCCTGCCTGTGATCGACCAGTTCCGGCGGCGGGCGGCCGGCGAGGCCGACGAACTCTACCTCCATGAGTTGTGGCGGATGGGCTACGGCGGCGGCGCTCCCACCCCGCTCCAACGCGCCGCTGCAAAGGCCCATTTCAATTTCCGTATGGTGGAAGTGATCATGATGTTCATGCTGCCGCTGCTCGCGATCGCGCTCGCGGTGCCGCCCAAACGCAGCTCATCCGCGCTCGGCATCTTCGTCTCGATCCTGATCGTGGTCGCCTATCACAAGGTCAACCAATATGCCGAAAGCGCGGCAGCGCAGGGCCGGATTGATCCCACACTTGGCCTGTGGGTGCCGTTCGCCCTTCTCTGTGTCCTGATTTTCTGGATGTATCACATCCTCGCACACAAGCCGGGCGGCCAGCCGATCGGCGCGCTCGAATGGTTCTTCGCCGGCCTCGCCAAGCGCGTGCGCGGCATGATGCCGAAGCTCAAGGAAGCTTGATGGTCAATCTCGGCTTCTTTCCCTCCCGGCGCCTCGCTTTCTACATGGTGCGATTGTTCCTTACGCGAAGCCTCGCGGTGCTGATCGCACTGGTGCTGATCCTGATGACGCTCGACCTCCTCGGCGAGTCCGGCAAGATCCTGGCAGTGCCGGGCAATGGTGACGCCGATCTCTGGCGCTACGTTTCCTACCGGATCCCGATGCTGGTCTCGCGCTTCCTACCCTTCTCGGTGCTGCTCGGCACGCTCATCGCGTTCGTCGGCTTGAACCAGCACAGCGAGGTGGTCGCCATGAAGGCCGCCGGCCTGTCCGCGCATCAGATCCTAGCGCCATTGATCGTCGCCAGCGTCGGTCTTGCCGTCCTGCTGTTCGCCTTCAATGAGGGCGTGGTCGTCAACTCCACGCGCCGCGTCACGGCGTGGAGCGACAATGACTACAAGCCCGTCCCACCCGCCAGCGGGATCCTCGGCAACGTCTGGGTCCTCAACGGCGACGATTTGATCCGCGCCGGTACAGCCGGCGGACGTCCTTTCGGCGCCCAGCGTGTCACGATCTACGACCGCGGCGGAGGAGTTTTGCAGCGTGAAATCCACGCAGCTCGCGCGATGCCCCGGCCCGCCAACGGCGACTGGCTACTCGAGGACGTCCGCATCTACGACGCCAGCATGAACGTCGAGCGCACCCTCCGCTCCATGCCCGCTATGCAGGGAGTAACACCGAACCAGCTGACCCTCGCCAAGGTCGATCCGACCGAGCTCGACTATTGGACGCTGAAAAAGCGCGTTGCCGAGTTGGAAGCCGGTGGCCGCCCGGTGGACGAAGCGAAGGCGGGTCTGGCCCACAAGATCGCTGGGCCGCTTTCGACCGTCCTCATGCCGCTGCTGGCAGCAGTTGCCGCCTTCGGTCTCGCTCGCTCCGGCCAGGTGCTGCTGCGAGCCGTGATCGGCATGGCCCTCGGCTTTGCTTATTTCGTTGTCGACAATTTCAGCCTGGCGATGGGCAATGCCGGCACGTACCCGCCGCTCGTCGCGGCCTGGGCGCCCTTCTTGCTCTTCCTCCTGATCGGCGAAACGGTGCTCATCCGCACCGAGGAATGACGCGTTAGGTTTACACGCCGTTCTAAACCGTTGAATCAACGCACAATAAAGCTTGCGCTTGAATGCTTTTCGATATCGACTGGCGCGCAGGGGTAAGGGAGGTCGCCAATTGTACCCGAGCGTGCATTTCTTCACGCGCCAGGCTGCGCGCGAGAAAGTCGCTGCGCAGAAAGCGCTGACGGACGCCGCGCGCGAACGTCACCTCGCGCTTGCCGAAACCTATCAGCAGCGCGCCGAAGCCATGCGAGCCGGAACTAGGGGTTAACGCTCTCCGACCTGCCCGTTGGTCGAATACTCTATCGGCCGATCAAACTTTTCCTTGCAATTTGTTGAGCTTAGCGGAAGTCTCCGGCCGGCTCGGGGCCAGGGGAGACTCATGAAAACTCGCTTCATTGTTGCGTCATTGCTGCTTGCTTCGTCCGCGCCGGCGCTGGCCGCCGATCTTCTCCAGCAGCCGGGCCGCTGGGCGCAGGATTACACCGGCCGCAAGGCGGATCCGGCCGTCCGCTTCGGCACGCTCCCCAACGGCCTCCGCTACGCCATCCAGCACAACACGACCCCGAGCGAGGGCGTCGCAATGCGGCTGCGCATCGGCTCCGGCTCGCTTCAGGAGCGGGACGACGAACAGGGCTTCGCCCACTTCCTCGAGCATATGGCCTTTCGCGGCAGCACCAATGTTGCTGACGGCGAGGCAGTTCGCATGCTCGAGCGGCAGGGCCTCAAGTTCGGTCCCGACACCAATGCAACGACTCTCCCCGACGAGACGGTGTTCATGTTCAACTTCCCCAAGGGGGACGCGACTGCGGTGGACACCGGCCTCAAGCTGTTCCGCGAGACGGCCGAGCGCCTCAACCTGTCCCAGTCTGCGATCGATGCCGAGAAGGGCGTGATCCTGTCGGAGGAGAGAGTCCGCGACACCGTCCAGTTCCGGATGGTCAAGGCCACGCTGGCGTCGATCCTGGAAGGGAC
>JAFBAM010000130.1 GCA_019247755.1 Sphingomonas sp. | reverse complement strand
TGATCGACAAGGTCGGCGACCGCCGCCAATTCGAGGCGCGCCTGGCCGACCTCGGCGGCGGTGCGGGCGACCGGGGAATTGCGTTCAAGCAGATCAAGCTTGGCTCTTACGTCAACGAGATGGTCGACCAGAAGCCGAGCGGCCCGATCGGCGTCGTGACGATCGCGGGCATGATCGTCGACGGCAAGGCCAGCGGCGGCACAGCGGGCGGCGACACCATCGCGGCCCAAATCGAAGATGGCGTGCGCAACAAGGGCATCAAGGCGCTGGTCGTCCGGGTCGACAGCCCCGGCGGATCGGTCCTCGCGTCGGAGCGGATCCGCCAGGCGCTGCTGGAAGCCAAGTCACGCAAGATTCCGATCGTCGTGTCGATGGGCAGCGTCGCCGCATCCGGCGGATATTGGGTCTCGACGCCCGCCGACTTCATTTACGCCGAACCATCGACGATCACCGGTTCGATCGGCGTGTTCGGAATCCTGCCCAGCTTCCAGGGGACGCTGCAGAAGCTGGGAGTCGGAGCCGACGGCGTGAAGACGACGCCGCTTTCGGGCGAGCCCGACCTGTTCAAGGGACCGTCGCCCGAAGCCGGGCAGCTACTCCAGACAGGCGTGGAGTCCATGTATGGCCGATTCCTCGGCATTGTTGCCGAGTCACGCCGCAAGACGCCGCAGCAGGTCGACCAGATCGCGCAGGGCCGCGTGTGGGACGGTGGAACTGCCCGCCAGCTCGGCCTCGTCGATGGCTTCGGCGGCATGAGCGATGCAATCGCCAAGGCGGCCCAGCTGGCCAATCTCGGCAATGAGCGCGGCATCCGCTACCTCGAACCGCAGCGCAGCTTCCGCGACCAGCTGATCGAAGCGCTGGCCGACAACGACAACGACACCGCGGCGCCGGAAGATGCCTTCTCGACCATGGCGCGCCAGCCGCAGCAACAGCTGGCGGCGATGATCACCGAGGTGCGGTCGATCATGTCCGGACCGAGCATCCAGGCGCGGTGCCTCGAATGCCCGTCGATTGCGCCGCCGCGCGCGGAGCAGAAGGACCTGACGCTGCTGGGGTTGATCCGAACCTGGCTGGGATGATGGGGGGAATGCGATGCGGTGGATCGATCGAGGCCTGTCGGCGCTGCTAATCCTTGGCGGCGTGGGCCACACGTTCGGAGTCATGCGGTTCTACAAGGACCCGCATACGCTCTTCTGGTCGCTGACCGCGACGGTGCTGATCTTCATGCTTGCAGCCGTGAACCTGTTGCGGACGTGGCGGCCCGGGGACCGCGGGCTGGCCATCATCACGGCCTGCGCCTCGGCGGCCTATCTCGTCATCACGCTGCGCTTCGGGCAGCTTATCGGCAATATTGCCGACTTCCGAGTGATCCTGTTCGGCGCGATTTCGCTGGGGCTGATGCTGTTTAGCCTGCGCGACGCGATGCGGGTGAAAACGGGCGCGACAGTCGGCTAGGACTGGCGGTCGGCGGCCACAGGCATAGGCGCGGCGATTACAGGATCTTTGGGGCGGGCTGACAGCCGCTTGAGCCGCGCAGTCACCGGCTTTTCGAAGAAGCGATACATCAGGGATGCGACGATGACCGCCGCCGTGACACCTGTGATCACGAATCCCGCCCAGCCAAGTGAAAGCGCGAGGTGCTCCCAAAGGTAGGCAAGCGCCCTCAGCGTGATCGCATGCGTCAGATACAAGGAATAGGAAGCATCTCCCAGTGACGAGAGCGGATTGTGCGGGAGCGGTGGCAGGAAGACGGCGCCGGCAACGATCAGCGTCGCGCCAACCATCGTTCCGGCGGTGCCAAGCCCCAGGCCTGGCCAGAGCAAGACAAATCCTCCCAGGAGGACTGCGAGCCAAAGGGGCGAGCGGCGGATCACGCCTCGCCGCCAGAGGACGCCAAGAAGGATACCCGCCACGAATTCAAAGACCATCGGGCTGGCGTAGAAATTCATCACGTCTAAGCGGCTTTTCGTCAGGTCAGCGACGAGGACGATGGCGCTCAACAAGCCAGCGATCAGCCAAAAACGGATAGCGCGAGATGTCGGTGCAATGACCAGGGCGAGCGCAAATATGACGTAGAACAGCATCTCATAATTGAGGCTCCAGCCCGGGATGAGCAGCGGCCAGAAGACGCCCGTGACGGGATGCCGAGCCGGCAGGAACAGATAGGACGCAAACGCATGGCCAAGCTCGACCTTGGTCGTCGCCATGACGTTCGGCATGGCTAGGCCCACGACGAGCACGATCGTCGTCACGAACCAGTAGAGCGGCACGATCCGGATCAAGCGGTTTCTCAGGAAGGCCCCACCTGACATTCCGCCCCTTCGCTCGACCGAAGTCCACATGATGAAGCCGCTTATGACGAAGAAGATATCGACGCCGCACGATAGCCAGCCGGTACCCAACGTCCCGTAGCGAAGGCGCTCGAGCTGGATATCGATGTGCACGAAGACGACCATCATCGCGGCAATGCCGCGGAGCATCTGGACGGCGACGACGTCTCTACCGGGCGATTCAATCGTCACGCGCTTCTCCTAAGGCATCAGAACCCGAAAAAGCGCGCGACGCAATTGGTAAAAGTTGGACTTAAATGTGGATTGGTTTTCCTGTCACGGCCATCGCCGCTTCCTTCAGCGCCTCCGAATGGGTCGGGTGGGCGTGGCACGTGTAGGCGATGTCCTCACTCGTCGCGCCGAACTCCATTGCCTGCGCGGCCTGGGCGACCATCGTCCCCGCGACTGATGCGATCATCCACACGCCGAGCACCCGGTCGGTCTTCGCGTCGGCGATGACCTTCACGAAGCCATCGGGCTCATGGTTCGTCTTTGCGCGGCTGTTCGCGAGCATCGGAAACTTGCCGACCTTCACCTCGCCGTGCTCGCGCGCCTGCGCCTCGGTCAGGCCGACGCCCGCGATTTCCGGCATGGTGTAGACGACCGACGGGATCACGTCGTGATTCACGATGCCGGTCAGGCCCGCGATATTTTCGGCGACGGCGATGCCTTCGTCCTCGGCCTTGTGAGCGAGCATCGGGCCCGGGACGACGTCGCCGATCGCCCAGATGCCTTTGACGGTGGTGCGGAAGTCGTGATCAGTGTCGATCTGACCACGCTGGTTGGTCGAAAGACCAGCCTTGTCGAGCGCGAGGCCGTCGGTGTTGGGCCGGCGGCCGATCGAAACGAGGACTGCGTCCGCCTCGATGGTTTCGGAGGCGCCGCCCTTGGCGGGCTCGACGGTGAGCGTGGCCTTGCCGCCATTCACCTTCACGCCGGTAACCTTGGTGCCGAGGCGGAACTCGATGCCCTGCTTCTTGAAGATCTTGTTCGCTTCCTTGCGGACGTCGTCGTCGAACCCGGGCAGGATCTGGTCGAGGAATTCGACGCAGGTGACCTTGGCGCCGACGCGTCGCCAGACGCTGCCGAGCTCGAGCCCGATCACGCCGCCACCAATGACGACGAGGTGACCCGGCACCTTATCGAGCTCCAGCGCGCCGGTCGACGAGACGACGATCTTCTCGTCGATCTCGACGCCCAGAAGCGGCGTGACGGACGAGCCGGTGGCGATGACAATGTTCTTGGCGCGGACGGTGCGGTCGCCGACCTTGACGGTGTCGGCGCTCTCAAAGCTGGCGCGGCCCTTCAGCCATTCGATCTTGTTCTTCTTGAACAGGAATTCGATGCCGCCGGTGAGACCCTTCACCGCGTCGATGCGCTGCGCGTGCATGGCCGGGAGGTCGAGCTCGGGCGTGACCTTGATGCCCATCTTGGCCATCGCGCCGCCGGCCGCCGCCTCGTAATATTCCGACGCGTGGAGGAGCGCCTTGGACGGGATGCACCCGACGTTGAGGCAGGTGCCGCCGAGCGTCTCGCGGCTTTCCGCGCAGGCGGTCCTCAGGCCTAGCTGCGCGGCGCGGATCGCGGCGACGTAGCCGCCGGGGCCGGCGCCGATCACCAGGACGTCGAAATCGTAATCAGCCATTTAGTCCTCGGAAGTTTGCGCGGGCCACTTAGGGTGCCGAAGCACGCCTGACCAGTGTCGCGCCGATTAGAGGTCGATGAGGAGCCGCGTCGGATCCTCGATCGCTTCCTTGACGCGCACGAGGAAGGTCACCGCCTCGCGGCCGTCGATCAGCCGGTGGTCGTAGGAAAGCGCGAGATACATCATGGGCCTGGCGACGATCTGGCCGTCCTTGACGACAGGTCGTTCTTCGATCCGGTGCATACCGAGCACGGCCGACTGCGGCGGGTTGATGATCGGCGTGGAAAGCAGTGAGCCGAAGACGCCGCCATTGGAAATGGTGAAGGTGCCGCCCTGCATCTCATCGACCGTCAGCGTGCCTTCCTTGGCGCGCTTGCCGAAGTCGGCGATGGTCTTCTCGATCTGGGCGAAGCTCATCCGGTCTGCGTTGCGGACGACCGGAACGACCAGGCCCTTCGGCGCGGATACGGCAACCGAGACGTCGAGATAGTCGTGATAGACGATCTCGTCGCCTTCGATGCTGGCGTTGACTGAGGGAACGTCCTTGGCCGCCAGTGCGCAGGCCTTCACGAAGAAACCCATGAAGCCGAGGCGCATGCCGTGCTTCTTCTCGAACAAATCCTTGTAGCGGGCGCGGGCGTCAATGACCGCGCTCATGTCGACGTCGTTGAACGTCGTCAGCATCGCGGCGCTGTTCTGCGCTTCCTTGAGGCGCTTCGCGATCGTCTGGCGGAGGCGCGTCATCTTGACGCGCTCCTCGCGGCGTTCAACTGTGCTGACAGATGCGGGCCGGGGCGCTGGAGGCAGTGCCTTTGATTCAGGAGCCGGTGCTTTCGCCTGCGGCGCCTGGACCCCGGCCTGCGCCGGGGCACTCTTCTGGCCCTGCGCTGCAGCGACAACATCGTCCTTGGTCAGCCGGCCGTCCTTGCCGGAACCGCGGATGCTCGTCGGATCGACATGATATTCGAGGACAGCTCGCCGGACGGCCGGGGACAAGGTCGTGATGACGTCGTCGCGCGGCGCGCCGTCGGGGTCGGGCGCGTGCGGCGCGTTGAGCTCGGCGTCCTCGCGCAGTGCAGGCGTCTCTCCTGCGCCAGCGGGATTGGTGGTCGAAGCCGCTGCCGCCTGAGCCGGGCTGGGCGCAGCAACACCGGTAGTCGCGGTCGCGGACTGGTCGATGCGGGCAATGACCGCACCGACCGCGACCGTGTCGCCCGCCTGGACTAACTGCTCGGTCAGAACACCCGCGATGGGTGATGGAACCTCGACGCTGACCTTGTCGGTTTCAAGCTCGGCGATCGGCTCGTCAGCCGCAACTTTTTCGCCGGGCCTTTTCAGCCAATTGGCGAGCGTCCCTTCGGTGATCGACTCACCCAGTGCGGGAACTTCAACGTCGGTGGCCATCGTATCCCTTTATTCCGCAGCGACTGCGCCCGGCCGCTCAGTGGCCTTCGCATCGCTGCTTGTCGAGTTGTGTCCAAGTGCAGCAGCAATCAGCGCCGCCTGCTCAGCCGCGTGACGCTTCGCAAGGCCGGTTGCCGGTGAAGCGCTGGCATCGCGGCCCGCATATTGCGGACGCATGTTAGGGAAGCCCGCATCGGCGAGGCATTTCTCAAGCGAGTCCTCGACGAATAGCCAGGCGCCGTTGTTCTTCGGTTCTTCCTGCGCCCAGATCAGGTCGGTCAGCTTCGGCATTGCCTTCAAACGCTTGACCAAGGGCTCCGCGGGGAACGGGTAAAGCTGCTCGACGCGAACGATTTCGACGCCCAGATCGCCACCGGCGTCCCTAGCTTCCATCAGCTCATAGGATAGCTTGCCCGAGCACAGGACGAGCCGCCGGGTCTCTCCTTCGGCGGGCGGATTGAGGTCGCTCAGGATGCGGTGGAAGTGTCCGTCGCCGATGAAGTCGCCAAGCTTCGAGACCGCGAGCTTGTGCCGCAGCAGCGACTTGGGCGTCATCATCACCAGCGGCTTGCGGAAATCGCGCCGCATCTGGCGGCGTAGGATGTGGAAGTAATTGGCGGGCGTCGTGCAGTTGGCGACTTGGATGTTGTCCTCGGCGCAGAGCTGCAGGTAGCGCTCCAGCCTCGCAGAGCTGTGCTCCGGCCCCTGCCCTTCGAAGCCGTGCGGAAGCAGCATAACGAGGCCGCTGGCGCGCAGCCACTTGGCCTCCCCGGCGGCAACGAACTGATCGATGATGCTCTGCGCACCGTTGGCGAAGTCGCCGAACTGCGCCTCCCACAGTACCAGGCAGCGTGGGTCGGCGAGGGAATAGCCATATTCGAAGCCGAGCACCCCGAACTCGCTGAGCGGGCTGTCGCGGACTTCGAAGCGCCCCCCGTCCACATGACAGAGCGGGATGTATTTCTCGCCCGTCTGCTGGTTCACCCAGACGGCGTGCCGTTGGCTGAACGTGCCGCGGCCGCTGTCCTGACCCGACAGGCGCACGCTCTGCCCGTCGGCGATCAGGCTCCCGAAGGCGAGCGCCTCGGCGGTTGCCCAGTCGAAGCCCTCGCCGGTCGCGAACATTTCCTTCTTCGCGTCGAGAATGCGCTGCAGCGTCTTGTGGACCGCGAACCCCTCGGGAACGGTCGTCAGCGCTTCACCGAGCTGGCGAAGCTGCTCTTCGCTGATCGCCGTCGGGATGTTGCGGCGGCCGAGCACCGGCTCGTCAGGACGGCCGAGACCCGCCCAGCGGCCTTCGAACCAGTCGGCCTTGTTGGGCTTGTACGAAATGGCCCCGTCGAACTGCTGCTCAAGGTGGCCGATGTAATCCTTGGTTGCCTGCTCGATCCACGGCTGATCGACGACGCCCTGATCAATCAGCTTCTTGCCGTAGATTTCGCTGATCGGTGGGTGCTTCTTGATCGCCGCATACATGAGCGGCTGGGTGAAGCTCGGCTCGTCACCCTCATTGTGGCCGAAGCGACGGTAGCACCACATGTCGATGACGATGTCGCGGCCGAAGGTCTGGCGGAACTCGATCGCCAGCTTGCAGCAGAAAGTGACCGCTTCGGGATCGTCGCCGTTGACGTGCAGGATCGGCGCCTGAATGCCCTTGGCGACGTCGGACGGGTAAGGCGACGAGCGGCCGAATTGCGGGCTGGTCGTGAAGCCGACCTGGTTGTTGATGATGAAATGGATCGTGCCGCCGGTGCCGTAGCCGGGCAGGCCTGAGAAACTCAGGCATTCCCACACAACGCCCTGGCCCGCGAAGGCCGCGTCGCCGTGCAGCAGCATCGGCAACACGGTCTTTCCGTGCTTGTCGCCCTGGACAGTTTGCGACGCGCGCGCCTTGCCTAGCACGACCGGATCGACCGCCTCCAGGTGCGACGGGTTGGGCAGCAGCGACAGGTGCACCTTGTTGCCGTCGAACTCGCGGTCCGACGAGGTGCCGAGATGGTATTTGACATCCCCCGAACCGCCAACGTCGGCCGGGTTAGTCGCGCCACCAGCAAATTCGTGGAAGATGGCAGCGGCCGGCTTCCCCATCACGTTGGAGAGGACGTTGAGCCGTCCACGGTGCGCCATGCCGACGTCGATCTCGCTGACGCCCATCAAGCCGCCATACTTGATCACCGCTTCCAGCGCCGGGACCGCAGCTTCGCCGCCATCGAGACCGAAGCGCTTGGTGCCGACATATTTCTTGGCGAGGAATTTTTCCCACTGCTCGGCGTGGATGACCTTCGTCAGGATCGACTGTTTGCCCTCGGGCGTGAAGGTGATCTCGGCGTCCTTGCCCTCCATGCGGTCCTGCAGGAAACGCCGCTCCTCCACGTCGTTGATGTGCATGTACTCGAGGCCGACGTGGCCGCAGTAGTTGCGCTGAAGGACAGACACGATCTCGCGGACGGTGGCCTGCTCGAACCCGAGCGCGCCGCACAGCCAGATCGGCCGGTCGAGATCATCATCGCAAAAGCCGTGATATTCGGCGGTGAGGTCGGCCGGGACTTCGCGCGGGGTCAGGCGGAGCGGGTCGAGATCCGCCGCGAGATGGCCGCGCACCCGATAGGTGCGGATCAGCATCATCGCCCGGATCGAATCCTCGGCCGCCTTGCGGATCGCCTGCGGGTCGCCGGTGGTCTGGGCGACCTTCTCGGCGACCGCGGCCTTGACCTTCTCGATCGTCGCCTGCGTCGGATCGAGGCCGAGGTTCAGCTCATCGAGCTCGGACAACGGCCAGTTCGGCCGCGCCCAGCTCGGGCCTGGTTCCCGTTCCTCGATACCGGCGAAATCGTTCATGCCGCGACCAGTAACTCCTTGAGTGTCTTACCCAATTCAGATGGGCTCGGGCTGACCGTAATTCCAGCCGCCTCCATCGCTGCGATCTTGCTCTCGGCGTCGCCCTTGCCGCCCGAGACGATCGCGCCGGCATGTCCCATGCGGCGTCCCGGCGGTGCTGTGCGGCCAGCGATGAAGCCGACGACGGGCTTGCGGCGCCCGCGGCGAGCTTCGTCGGCGAGGAACTGGGCGGCGTCTTCTTCCGCGCTGCCGCCGATCTCACCGATCATGATGATCGACTGGGTCTCGTCGTCGGCGAGGAACATCTCGAGGATATCGATGAATTCGGTGCCCTTCACTGGGTCGCCGCCGATACCG
>JAFBAM010000064.1 GCA_019247755.1 Sphingomonas sp. | reverse complement strand
GCTCTCGCAATTCAGCAGCGCCTTCCGTTCAGCTCGATCTTCATGTCGGCAGCGCCCATCATTACCGCGGAAGCTCAAGCCGGCAGCGTCACCTATGGCGGCAGCCCTTGCATGCTGGCGCTTAACTCGAGCGGCACCGCGATCAGCAATAGCGGCAACACTACAGTGACCGCTCCGACCTGCATTTTCTACTCCGACTCAGCGGCGTCAAACTCCGCCGCGGCGGGCGGCAGCTCGCTCGTGACCGCCAAGGCCATCGCCGGCGTTGGCGGCATCGCGAACTCGAACAACTGGGTCGTGAATCAATATCTGCCCTATTCGCCGTCCCTGCCTGATCCGCTCGCTCCGCCGTCAACGACTGCCGTCACTCCTGACCCGGCAGCGATGAATTGCACTGCTTCGGCGGCTGACAAAAACACGAACTGGGCGGCAATGAAGGCAGCGGGCATCAACTGCTTCTCGTCGATGTCGACGAATCCGCATGACGTCATCAGTGTGCCCAACGACTTCGGGCCGATCTACATCAATGGTGGCAACGTCGACCTGAAGGGCGACTTCAGTTGCACCGGTTGCGCTGTCGTGCTGACGAACAAGAGCACTGCCGCAAATGCCACAATCGGGACCTGGTCGTCGAACGCCCAAGCAACGAACAACATCACCGCGCCGACATCGGGCACATACAAGGGCATTGCTGTCTACCAGGATCGCCGTGCGACGGGGAACATCGACAAGATCAACGGCGGAGCCAACAACGTCATCTCCGGCGTGGTCTATTTTCCGAACGACACGCTGTGGCTCAACGGCACCGGCAACAGCGTATCGCTGTGCGCGATGTGGATCGCGAAGAACTTGGTATTCAATGGCAACAGCTCCATCGGCATTAGCAGCGCCAATGACACCGCCTGCTCCGGGGCGAACCTGCCGAGCGGTACCACGACGGTCGTAAGGCTCGTCGCATGATCCGGCATCTTCTGGCTTTGCTTCGTGCCGATGACCGCGGAGCCGCCGTCATCGAGATGGCCATGGTTGCGCCGGTGCTCGCGCTGTGCGTGATCGGGATCGTCGACATCAGCAACGCCTTCAGCAAGCAGCTGTCGCTCGAACAGGGCGCTCAGCGCGCGATCGAGAAAATCATGAACACCACCGAGAACGCATCGGTGGAGTCGACGCTGGCCAGTGAAGTCCAATGCCAGGTCAACGGCAGTACCACGAGCGGTGGCGTCACGACTTGCAATACCAGCCCGACCCAGGCGATCACGGTCAACTGGCGGCTGGATTGCACGGTCGGGACGACGACAACCAGCCAAACAACTACTAACTCTGCGACTTATGATGGATGGCTGACGGCATGCGCCGGCACCAAAGCGGGTTACGTGTCGGTAACCGTCACCGACAAGTATAGCCCGCTGTTCCCGATCCACTTCGCCAGCTTCAACACGAGCGATTCCACTTATCACCTTACTGCGACTGCAGGTGTGAGGACGCTATGATGCTTCGCCATCGCCTCGCCAAAGACAAGGAAGGTGCAGCCGCCGTCGAAATGGCGTTTGCCCTTCCGATCCTGATCGTCATGATCTGGGCCTTCGTCCAGCTCGCGCAGGTTTATCGCGCCGTTGCGGGTATGCAGCAGGCGCTAGGTGAAGGCGCCCGCTATGCAACCCTATGTCTCACTCAGAGCTCGACGGGGTGCACCGCGCCATCGCCGGGCACGGGGACGTCGCCGGCTACTGGCACGATCAAGGCGAAAATCTACAGTAGTGTCTACGGCATCGGCCCCGGAACCTTTACGGTCGCCGACCCCGTCGCCGGCTCTTCAGGCACTGCAAATTATTATGACTTGTCGGTGACCTATAGCCAGCCAACCGACCTGTTGCTGTTCCAGGGGCCGACGATGAGCCTCACCAGGACCAAGCGGGTCTGGATCTCGACAAGCGCCTAAGCCGTAAAGCTCGGCTTCCGTTTCTCGAAGAAGGCGGTGATCGCCTCCTTGACCTCTGCTGATTGAAGTCGCTCCGCGAAGAGGCTGCTCTCGAGTTTCATCCGTTCGAGTATCTCGTCACGCGCGCCGCGACGCAGCAGGGCCTGGGTTTTGCGAAGCGCTTCCGGAGGCTTGGCGAGCAGCGCGGCAACGACTTCGTCGAGCTTCTGGCCGAGCTGCCCAGGTTCGGCGCGATGGCTGACGAGGCCGATCGCCATGGCTTCGTCAGCGCCAAACGGCTCGCACAGCAACAGGTAACGCGCGGCGCGTCGCCGTCCCGCCATGCGCGGGAAGAGGAGGGAGCTGGCCGCCTCGGGGACGAGCGCGAGATCGACGAACGGCATCGAAAACCTTGCCGTATCGTCAGCGACGACCAAATCGCAGTGCAGCAGCATTGTCGTTCCGATACCCACGCAATTGCCGTGCACCGCGGCAATGATCGGCGTTTCGCAGGTGGCGAGGATACGCAGCAACCGCCACACCGGAAGCTCCTCGTCGAGACGCGGCGCTGCCTGCAGGAAGTCGGCAAGGTCGTTACCAGCAGCGAAGTCTTGGCCGTCACCCCGGATGGTGATGGCTCGCACCGCACGATCAGCGGACGCGTTCTCGATGGCGTCGGCGAGAGCGGCATACATTGCCACCGTGATGGCGTTGCGTCGCTCCGGCCTGGCAAGCGTTATGGCGACCAGGCCGCCGTCCTGTTCGACATTCACATGCTCGCTCATCGACCTCACTCCCGAATCGGATGACGCGCCAAGACTCAACGGCTATTGCCGGCCAATCCACGAAAGTTGAGGCCTGCGCAAATCGTCATGAAATTCTTCGCCGACACCGCCGAAATCTCCGAAATCCGCGAGCTCGCCGACACGGGCCTGCTCGACGGCGTCACCACCAACCCGAGCCTGGTCCAGAAGTCGGGGCGCGAGTTCATCGAGGTGGTGCGCGAGATTGTCGGGGTAGTGAAGGGACCGGTTTCCGCCGAGGTCGTCGCACTCGACTACGAGGGGATGGTGCGCGAGGCGGAGGTGCTGCGAAAGATCGCCGACAATATCGCGGTCAAGGTACCGTTGACCCCCGCGGGCCTGAAGACGTGCAAGACGTTGAGCGGCGATGGCACGATGGTCAACGTGACACTCTGCTTCTCGTCGGCACAGGCGCTCCTGGCCGCCAAGGCGGGCGCCACCTTCGTTTCACCGTTCATCGGCCGGCTCGACGATGTCGGCACGGATGGGATGTCGTTGATTGCCGACATTCGGCTGATCTACGACAATTATGACTTCGAGACTCAGATCCTCGCGGCCAGCGTGCGGCATCCCATGCACGTGGTTGAGGCGGCGAAGGTTGGCGCCGACGTGATGACTGCGCCGCCGAAGATCATCTGGCAGCTGTTCAAGCACCCGCTAACTGACAGCGGAATTGCTTCTTTTCTAAAGGATTGGGAATCGACAGGACAGAAAATCGTTTAACTCCAGAGAGTTGATGTATTGCTGTTAATCTTTGGGCAACCTTCAGGAGTAACACTTTCTCAAGAGGTCGAGCGGTAAGTTCCAGCCATCCTGCAAGTGGAGTGCAGGTCGCGGCGGCCTAGCCGGCGCGCTTGGAACCAAGGAGCGAAGACCATGAGCAAGTTTCTGAAGCTGATCCGTAACGAAGAGGGCGCGACCGCCATCGAGTACGGCCTGATTGCAGCTCTCATCGCCGTTGCGGCGATTGGCGCGATGCAGGGCATCGGCAACAAGCTGAACACGACCTTCAACAACGTTTCGAACTCGCTGCGTTAATCGCGGCTCAGTCCGAAAACGAGGCGGCGGTGCCGAAAGGCGCCGCCGCTTTTGTTTCGTTTCAGTCTTTCGTGAATCGAACACACGCTTCCTGAATAGAAGCTACAGCCGTGCCATTATCGTCCGTCGCGGGCAGTGCTTTGAAGCGGATCGCTACCTGCTGACATGCTAAAGTTACAAGCGGCATGAATTTGGGCGGAATTGCCTTTGCAACATCAGGCGCGCAGGAAGAGATTTGCCCTTCCGCGCTGACTTCGAACATCACCTGAACTTGGATGCCGGATCGAACGCCCTTCGGCAATCGATCGACCGTAAGGTCCAGGTCCACCGGATTGTTCCGCTCATCCCACTTTGTAATCATCGTATAGACGACAAATTTGCGGAATACGCCGTAGCTGGGAGTGCCGCCCGGCGACTTCGCAGGCGAAAATTTTCCGCGCTTTGTGATTATGGCGCAGGTTTGAACGTCGACATCTCGATCACCACTGGCTTGCTCGATTTCGCAACGCAGAATTGAGCCATCTGGGCGCACGGTTGTTCGGGTAAGGACATAGCGGGTCCTTCCAGCACCAGCGACATAACTCGGCATGTCATCGCTGGAAAACCAAGGATAGCCGGTCGGCCTCGCCGGAATGAGCTGGGCTGCGAGAGCGAGCAGGAGCATGCTCCAAATTGTTGCAGCGACTCAACGACTTGTCGAGCAACTGTTGGCACACTGGTAGGAAATTAACCGCCGCGGGCGTATCCTACCGCGATGGCGACGGTCATCCCCTTCGAAGAACGCGCGGTGGCGCAGCTGCGCCG
>JAFBAM010000016.1 GCA_019247755.1 Sphingomonas sp. | reverse complement strand
TTCGCTTCGCTCGCAATGACGGAGTAAAAAATGTTCCTTCAAGGCAAGGTTGCCCTCGTTACCGGCTCCACCTCCGGCATCGGCCTCGCTATCGCCAAGGCGCTCGCGGCCGAAGGCGCGAAGCTGATGATCAACGGGTTCGGTGATGCCGCCGCGCTCGAGCAGGAATGCGGCGAGCTCGGCGCGATCCACGATGGTGCAGACATGTCGAAGCCGGACGAGATCGAACGGATGATGAAACGCTGCGCCGACGAGCTTGGCGGGCCCGACATCCTGGTCAACAATGCCGGTATCCAGCACGTCTCGCCGGTCGACGAATTCCCACCGGAGAAATGGGACGCGATCATCGCGATCAACCTGTCGTCAGCATTCCACACGACGCGCCTCGCGGTGCCGGGAATGAAGCAGAAGAAGTGGGGTCGCGTGATCAATACGGCGAGCGCACACAGCCTCGTCGCCTCCCCTAACAAGAGTGCTTATGTCGCCGCGAAGCATGGAATCGCAGGCTTCACCAAGACCGTAGCGCTGGAGACCGCGCGCGACGGAATCACCGCCAATTGCATTTCGCCGGGCTACGTTTGGACGCCGCTGGTTGAGGCCCAAATCCCGGATACGATGAAGACCCGCGGCCTGACCCGCGAGCAAGTGATGAATGATGTTCTCCTCGCCGCCCAGCCGACGAAAAAGTTCGTCACTCCGGAGCAGGTTGGTGCGCTCGTCGTCTTCCTTTGCCGCGACGACGCGGCGTCGATCACCGGCGCGAATCTCAGCATGGACGGGGGCTGGACCGCCGCTTAGGCTGCCGCCCAATGCGCGCTTTTCTTATCGCCTCCGCTTTGGCTTGCTCCGGCTGCGACGTGATCGAGCAACCGAACGGGCTGCTTCCGACCTGGACGACCAACTACAAGCAGGCGATCAGTGAGAATGACCGGGTTCGCCTGCGCGACTGGCGCAAGACCTTCGAGAGCGCGCTGGCCGATGCCCGCAAATCGAATGCCGCCGACATTGCGCGCGAGGGATCGCTACTCGACCCCGACAGCGCGCTCGCTGGTCCGGCGATCCCTGACGGAATGTATAGCTGCCGGGTCATTAAGCTCGGCGCCAGGGACAGCGGCAACCTCAATTATGTTAGCTATCCCGCATTCACATGCCGCGTTCATGCACAACGAACGCTTCAGAGGCTGACCAAACTGAGCGGATCGCAGCGCTACGTCGGCCTGATCTTCCCTGGCGATGCGATCCACAGCGTCTTTCTCGGCACCCTGGTCCTCGGCGATGAGATGCGCGCGCTTCAGTACGGCCAGGACCAGGAGCGCGACGTCGCGGGATATATCGAACGGATCGGTCCCAACCGATGGCGATTGCTGATGCCGCAGCCTCATTTCGAATCCCGGCTCGACGTGATGGAGCTGGTCCCGCAAGGAGCAACACATTGAAGAAAATGCTATGGCTCGCTGCCGCTGCAATGACCCTATCTTCTCCAGCTGGCGCGGCTGCGCTTTCGGACGCGATCCACGCCGACATGCCCATGTTGATGGACCTCTATCGCGATCTGCACGCGAACCCGGAGCTCAGCATGCAGGAGGTGCGGACGCCGGCGAAGCTCGCACCCGAGATGCGCAAGCTCGGATTCGAGGTCACGGAGCATGTCGGCAAGACCGGTGTCGTCGCTGTGATGAAGAACGGCCCGGGGCCAGTCCTCCTGATCCGTGCCGACATGGATGCGCTGCCTGTCAAGGAACAGACCGGGCTGCCGTTCGCGTCGAAGGCGATGGGCAAGCTACCGGATGGGACAGATACTCCCGTCATGCATGCCTGTGGGCACGACACGCACATCACGACGTGGCTGGCAACCGGGCGTCGCCTGGCAGCGATGAAGAGCCAATGGTCGGGGACCGTAGTGATGGTGCTCCAGCCGGGCGAAGAGCGGGTGATGGGCGCACAGGAGATGCTCGACGATGGCCTCTACACGCGCTTCCCCAAGCCCGATGTCCTGCTCGCCTTTCACGACAGCGCCTCGCTGCCCGCCGGGACGATCGGGGTCACCAACGGCTTTGCCTTGGCGAATGTCGACACCGTCAACATCGACGTGAAGGGAGTCGGAGGCCACGGCGCTTACCCGCAAAACACCAAGGACCCGATCGTTCTTGCCTCACGAATCGTCATGGCACTCCAGACGCTCGTGAGTCGGGAGAACGATCCGCAGCAGCCGGCGGTCGTTACCGTCGGGAGCTTCCACTCCGGCACGAAGAGCAACATCATTTCCGACGACGCCAAGCTGGCGCTCACCGTCCGGAGCTACACGCCCGAGACGCGCAAGCTGCTGCTCGACGGCATTCGTCGGATCGTCCGGGGCGAAGCCATCGCAGCGGGCATGCCCGAGGACAGGATGCCGACGGTCGAGATCGAGCAGCCTTCGGCCGATGCCACGTTCAACACGCCGAAACTTTCGGCGCATCTCCTCGATCTTTTCGGCACCCACTTCGGATCAGGCCGCGTCGTCGAGACCAAGCCGATCATGGCGAGCGAAGACTTCAGCCGCTTCTGGCTTGCCGACAAGTCTAAGGAGAGCGTGATTTTCTGGGTTGGCGGCGTGCCGCAAGCGAAGTGGGATGCCGTCAAGGGCGATACTCTGAAGCTGCCGGCGCTTCACAGCCCGCTCTGGGCACCGGACGCCGAGAAAGTCATTTCGACCGCAACCAAGGCCATGACCGTCGCGGCGCTGGACATCCTCAAGAAGGGATAAATCTCCCTCTCGTTCACGACTTATTTGTAAAGTTTGGCGACACCCGCAGCCATGTCGGCTGACTTGACACCGGGTGCTGCGTGAATGCGTTGATCACTTTCTGGAGCCACGGTCTCGCCGCGGCCTGCTTTGCGGCGCTGATGATCTGGCGCCTCAGCGAAATCGCGCGCGCGCCGGCGCAGCGTCTCATCGTCGGCAGCTTCGCGCTCACCGCCTGCTGGGCCTGGCTCGCCGCAGTCGCTTCGGGAGCTGCGGTCGCCGGCTTTGCCGAAAGCGCCCGAAATCTTCTTTGGGTCAGCCTCCTCTACAGCCTTTCGATGAACGACGAAGACCGTCAGCACGGCATCAAGCTCGTCTATGCGGCGGTCGCTGGAGTGATCGGGCTGCAGTTGATTGGCGGGACGCTGCAGCTATTCAGCCCCAGCGACGTGATCGCGCAAACCGGGCTGGTGCTCCGAATCACCACGGCCGCTGGCGCCCTGGTGCTTGTTCATAACGTCTATGGTCAGGCAGCACCGACGAGCCGTTCGCATATCCGCTTCGCGATGCTCGGCCTCGCGCTGATCTGGGGCTACGACCTAAACCTCTACACAGTAACTTATCTCGGCTCGTCAGGCGCCAGGTTTCTGATCGACTGGCGCGGTTTGGTAGTCGCTCTGGCGGCTCCTTTGTTCGCGCTTGCCACTCGCAACGATGGTGCGTGGCGCGTCCGGCCGTCGCGCGCGGCGACCTTCCAGTCGCTCTCATTGCTCGCCATCTGCGCGTACTTCGCCTTGATGGCCATCCTCGCCACGGCGCTGCGAGGGACCGGCATCGACTGGTCGGCGTCTCTTGGCGTGGGAGTCCTC
Organism: Sphingomonas sp.; assembly: GCA_019247755.1. Classification (GTDB taxonomy): domain Bacteria; phylum Pseudomonadota; class Alphaproteobacteria; order Sphingomonadales; family Sphingomonadaceae; genus Sphingomicrobium. The sequence goes on along the minus strand of JAFBAM010000016.1, from coordinate 3,349 downwards.
GCATTGATGACCGTCGCTGCGATGGTTCTCATCCCTAGCGCCCGTGCTCGCGGTTGGCTGAAGGTCAAGGTCGCTAAGCATCTTTTCGAACATCGCTACGACTACCGCAGCGAGTGGCTCCGTTTCACCGCGACGCTTGGTCGTGCAGGACCCGACGCGCCTCCGCTGAGCGAGCGCATCGTCACTGCCTTTGCGGACGTCGTTGAAGCACCCGGCGGTCTGCTGCTGGTTAGCGATGGGGCCGGTGGCCTCGTTGTTGCGGACGCCGCCCAATGGCCGGCGGATCCACCCACGCCGGAGGCAGACGAGGATTCCTCCGCCTTCTGGCACGATGTTGAAGAAACTGGCCGAGTATTGGAGTTTGAAGGTCTCCGCCACGGCTGGGCGCACCCCAAGGACCGGTCTTTGATGGCACCCAAGTGGCTGCTCGACGACCCGACGGTCTGGGCCGGTATCCCGCTGGTCCATAATCAGCGGCTGGTCGGGTTCGTGGTGCTGGCTGCGCCTGATTACCGCCGCCAGCTCGACTGGGAAGATTTCGATCTCCTCAGGACCGCGGGCAATCAGGCTGCCAGCTCGCTAGCGGAGGCTCTCGGCCAGGAAGCGCTCAGCCAGGCGCAGCGGTTCGAGGAGTTCAACCGTCGCTTCGCCTTCATCCTCCACGATATCAAGAATCTGGTCAGCCAGCTCTCGCTTGTCGCGCGCAATGCCGAACGGCACGCCGACAATCCGGAGTTCCGCGCGGACATGGTCGCGACGTTGCGATCTTCAGTCGGCAAGATGAACGACCTGCTTCAGCGGCTCGCTCCGCAGTCGCAGGCTCGCGTGCAGCGCGTCGAGGCCCAGTTCTTACGTCCGATCATAGCGGCCGCAATTGCCGCGAAGCGCCGCGACCGCGAGGTCACCCTCCTCGGCGACACAGGCGTATCGGCACTGGTCGACGCGACCGCCCTGGAGCAAGCGCTCGGCCATCTCATTCAGAACGCCATCGATGCCAGCAGCGGCGAACCAGTACTCGTCCGCGTCGACCACGAGGGCGACGACGTCCGCGTCGTCGTCAGTGACAAGGGCGTCGGCATGGACGGCGAATTCATCCGTAACCGCTTGTTCGAACCGTTCGCCTCGACCAAGCCGGGCGGTTTCGGAATCGGCGCCTTCGAGGCCCGCTCGCTGATTACCGCCATGGGCGGACGAATCAGCGTCGACAGCCGCCTTGGCCGCGGCACCAGTTTCACCATCCTCCTGCCAGCCGCCGAAGCGGTAATCGAACCTGCAAGGAAAAGCGCATGACGGACGCCAAAGCACCCAAGGTCTTGCTTGTCGTCGAGGACGACGAGGGCCTTCAGCGCCAGCTGAAATGGGCTTACGACGGGTACCAGGTCGTTGCGGCGATGGACCGGGCTCAGGCGATCGAAGCGCTTCGCGCGCACGAACCGGATGTCGTCACGCTAGACCTGGGCCTGCCGCCCGATCCGGACGGCACCGATGAAGGGTTCGCGACACTGGCGGAAATCCTGCGGCTGAAGCCGGATACCAAGGTCATCGTCGCTACAGGTCACGGCGCGCGCGAAAGCGCGATCAAAGCCGTCGCGATGGGAGCCTACGACTTTTACAAGAAGCCGGTGGACATTGACGAGCTCGGCTTCATCGTGGCCCGCGCCTTTCACCTGCATGAAATCGAGGAAGCCAATCGCCGTCACGATAACGATTCCTCGGCGACCGTGCTCGGATCGATCATCACTGCCGCACCCGAGATGATGAAGGTCGCGAAAACCATCGAACGTGTGAGCTCGGCCGACGTGTCAGTCATGCTGCTCGGCGCGAGCGGTACCGGCAAGGAGCTCCTCGCCCGCGCGGTGCACGAGAAGAGCGGCCGGAAGGGTGAATTTGTCGCGATCAATTGCGCGGCGATCCCCGAAAACCTGCTTGAGGCCGAGCTATTCGGTTACGAGCGCGGCGCTTTCACCGGCGCCGTTAAATCCAATATCGGCAAAATCGAGCTGGCGCAGAACGGTACCCTGTTCCTCGACGAAGTCGGCGACATCCCGCTTCCACTTCAGGTCAAATTGCTGCGGTTCCTGCAGGAACGCGTGATCGAGCGGATTGGCGGGCGTCAGCCAATCGCGGTGGACACGAGGATCGTCTGCGCGACCCACCAGGATTTGGAAGCGATGATCGCGGAAGGCCGCTTCCGCGAGGATCTTTATTATCGCCTGGCCGAGATCGTCGTGAAGATCCCGTCGCTGGCCGAGCGCTCGGGCGATGCGGTTCTGCTGGCGCGGCACTTCGTCAACCGCTTCGGGCGCGAGCTCAATCCCGGCGTCCAGACGCTGAGCCCCGATGCGATCGATGCCATCGACGCGTACGCGTGGCCGGGCAATGTCCGGGAGCTTGAGAACCGGATGAAGCGCGCCGTCATCATGGCTGATGGGAAGAGCGTGACGGCCGGTGATCTCGATCTCCAGACGGCGATCGTGCCGAGCGACGACGTCCTCCCGATCAACCTCCGCGCTGCCCGCGAGATCGCCGACCGCAAGGCAATCCGGCAAGCGATGAGCCGAACGGACAATAACATCTCCGGCGCGGCCAAGCTGCTCGGGATCAGTCGTCCGACGCTTTACGACCTCCTGAAGCAATATCGTCTACAAGCGTAAGGGCCGTTTCGACGGGCGGAATTGCGTAGAGCTGCGAGACGATTAAGGGTTTTCCCTCTGCTTTAAGGGGGATTGCCCATGGACCGTCGTTCGTTTCTGGCCAGCGGCGCTACGCTCGCACTTCTTCCGCTCGCCGATTCACCAGCCATCGCTGCGATGTCGGCGGCGCCCGGCGACGGCGATGCGAAGCTCAACGCTTTGTTCGACCGGATCTTCCGGCGACAGGTGAGCGATTCTCCTGGCTTTGCGACGGCGCTCGGCCTCGACACGGGCGCGAATGCGAAGCTGCGCTCGACCTTCGACATGCGCACTCCAAACGCGCAACGCGTTGCCAACGATGCTCGCGACAAGGCGGCATTAGCCGCGGTTCGCGCGATCGATCCAGCGACGCTTTCACCGGCAGCCGCGCTCAACCGCGAGATCGTGATCTACGACCTCGAGACCAGCCTCCTCTCCTGGGACAAATTCAAGATCGACGCCGTCCAGGGGCCCTACCTGATCTCGCAGCAGAGCGGCGCTTATTTCAGCACTCCCGATTTTCTGAACAGCACCCATCCGATCGAGAGCGCGTCAGACGCCGAGGCATACCTCTCCCGTCTCGCCCAATTTCCGAAGCTGCTCGACTACGACACGCAGGACCAGATCGCGCTCGCCAAGCGCGGCTTCCTCGCGCCCGGGTGGTCGCTCGACCTCGC
>JAFBAM010000093.1 GCA_019247755.1 Sphingomonas sp. | reverse complement strand
CTCTCCCGTCTCGCCCAATTTCCGAAGCTGCTCGACTACGACACGCAGGACCAGATCGCGCTCGCCAAGCGCGGCTTCCTCGCGCCCGGGTGGTCGCTCGACCTCGCGCTCGGGCAGATGGAAGCACTTCGCAAGCCCGCCGCCGCCGAGAGCGACATGGTCCAGTCAATCGTCCGGCGCACGAAAGCCAAGGGGATTCCAGGAGATTGGGCCGCCCGCGCGACGAAGATCGTCGAGCAGGGCGTCTACCCGGCGCTCGACCGCCAGATGGCTGCCATCCGCAAGTTGAAGCCGACGACACGGCCAGGCGACGGGGCCACGCGTCTGCCGCACGGCGACGAGATCTACGCCGCGGCGCTTGCGCAGGCGACGACCAGCAGCATGACGCCGGACGAAGTTCATCAACTCGGCCTTCAGCAGGTTGCCGAATATACTGCCGCGCTCGATGGGGTCCTGAAGCAAGCAGGCTTCACGACGGGCACTGTCGGCGAGCGGCTCTCTGCACTCAACAGCTCACCCGAACAACTCTATCCGAATACCGACGATGGCCGCGCGGCGCTGCTCGCCGGCCTCAACGCCAACGTCAAGGAGATGATGGGCTTGCTGCCCAACGCCTTCGCGACGCTGCCCAAGCAACCGCTCGAGATTCGGCGCGTCCCACCCGAGATCCAGGACGGCGCGTCGAATGGCTATTACCGCTCGGCGACGCTCGATGGGTCGCGCCCGGCGATCTATTTCATTAATTTGAAGTCGACCGGCGACTGGCCGAAATATTCATTGCCCTCGCTTACCTATCACGAGGGCGTTCCCGGCCACCACCTGCAGATCAGCCTAGCGCAAGCGTCGAAGGACATTCCCATGCTGCGCAAGCTCAGCTTCTATTCGTCCTACATCGAGGGTTGGGCGCTCTATTCAGAGCAGCTGGCCGACGAGCTCGGCGGATACAAGGGCATCGAGAAAGGCGGTTATCTCCAGTCCTTCCTGTTCCGCTCAGCACGTCTCGTTGTCGACACCGGCCTCAACAGCAAGGGCTGGAGCCGGGAACAGGCGGTCGATTACATGCAGAAGACGACGGGCTTCCCCCGCGGGCGCGTCCAGCGCGAAGTCGAGCGTTATTGCATCTCGATCGGCCAGGCCTGCAGCTACAAGGTCGGGCACCTAGCCTGGCTGAGAGCGCGCGAAAAGGCGAAGGCGATCCTGGGCGCGAAGTTCGACATCAAGCAGTTCCACGAGGTGCTGAAGGATGGCTCGATGCCACTGACGATCCTTGAGCGACGGGTCGAGGAGCGGGCGCGGGCACTAGCCTAATCGAGCGGTACCAGCCTGATTTCAGGACGACTTTTGAAAGGTCGGTAACGGAACCGATGGTTGAATGCGGCGCGGACAATAGCTTGCCCGTTCCACTCGCGCGATAGGAACAAGCGCCCTTCTGCCACGCTCGACTGTGGTACGGCAGGCAGGTCTTTGCCCGCAGCGAAGGCTTGTACTGCCCGGCTGTAGAGGTCGTGGGCATGCTCGATGACCTTGAGGTGGAGCTCAAGCAGGCTCTCACGCCCAGTCAGCGGCGTGCGTTCTGTGGCAATGATCGCGCCACTGTCGATGCCCGGGTCGATCCACATGATAGTGTTGCCGATCAGGTCGAATTCGCCCAGCGTCAGCGCCCAGTTCGTGCAGTTCGGGCCGCCCTTGATGTAAGGCGAGATGCCGGTGTGGAGGTTCATCACCTTCGTGCCGAAGCGCTCCAACGTTGAGCGATTAAGCAGGTCGGTGCCCGACACTAGGACGAGGTTCGGCTTTTCGCGCTCGATCAGCCGAAGAAGCGCTATATTGTTAGCCGAAGGGTGGAGGCTGGTTTCAACCGGAGGCCAGTCAGGGAACCGCCTGTCATAGTGTCGCTGAAGTGCACCCCAGGCATGACGCAAACCGCGGCCCAGCGTTACGGAAGCCAAGCTCTGTAGCCACCGTCTCTTCCCCTTCGGCGCTAGTTGTATCCGCGCGACATGTGCCAACGAAACCCGCTCGTGGATCCTCGCGGCGAGCGCCCGTTGCAGGGACTCCTCACCGAAGACGGCGATCACCTTCACGGCGACGCAAACCCGCCAACGGCCCTGAACCGAACTTCGTCCCGCGAGTAGGCATGGAAGGTGAAACGCCGATGCACGTGCGGGTCGCGATCGAAGGCGTCTTGGACCAACAGCACATGATCGACGCCATGCTCGATCACCAGCTCCGCCTGGCCTTGACGGCAGCTGCCGTTTGGGAATGCGTAGATACGCATTGGCCGGGAGAGTTTCTCGCCGAACCAATCCGCGCACCTCTTCACATCTTCGCGCAGATAATTGTCGGTCTCGAACTCCATCGATGCATGGCCGAACGAGTGCGCGCCGAGCTCATGTTGGGAAAGGCTGCTGACCTCTTCGGTGTCCATCATCGGCGTGGGCTCGAACGCATCCCAGGCGAAGAATTGCGGCGCTAATACAGCTTCCAGCTCGTCCTGCTCGGATTGCGGGCGCATCTTCAGGAAGTGCGACAAGTGTGTACTGAAAGACCGATCGCGTGGCCCCGAATAGCCGGGAACACGGAGCGTCGAGACCAAGTCTGCAGGCGCCTTGCCGACGAAATCCTGGGCGAGCACGTTCAACGGAGGAAGCCCCGTTTCAACGCACTTCGGAATGATATTCTGGTTGGCCCTGACGCCGTGACGCTTCATCGCCGGCACGGCGTGGGTTACGAAGTCCCGGTATCCGTCGTCGAATGACAGCACTAGCTTCGGCTTGGACGACCGGTCACCTAACTGCCCGAACGTCACGACCGCAAATTCGCGCGTCACGAAGCCGAGCAAGTCATCGAACAAGTCCGGGGCAAGTGGCGGATAACCACTCCTGTCCGGCGGAGCGACACGGTGAAGATTGAGGATTGTGACAACACCGGCCGATCGGACGCGGTCGAGTTGCCGGCGCAGCCATGGACCACGGCCGAGTACCGGAAACACCACAGCCTTCCCAGCAGAACGCAACCTAGTTTTGATCGTCCCCGCGATGCCCACGACGCCCATCATAGGACCGCGCCTGAAAGGCGCAAACGGCAGCTATCGCGCCAGCGTCTCGGCCGTTTCGGCGACCTCAAGCCAGCGATACTCCGCGGCCTCGATTTCCGCCCGCTTGCGCGCGATCCGCTCGGTCAGCGTGACGAAGCGGCTTGGATCGCGCGTGTAGAGATCGGGATCGGCAAGCGCGCTTTCGTCCGCCTCGACCTCGGCCTGGAGGCGCTCGATTTCGCCGGGCAACCGGTCGTAATCGCGCTGATCCTTGTAGGAGAGTTTTCGTGCGCTCTGCGCAGCTGATGAAGCAATAGCTTTGTCCTTGCGCGACGCTTCGCGTGCTGCGGGCTTGGCGGGAATGCGCGTGGCTTCGTAGCGCTTGCGAATCCAGTCCTCGTAGCCGCCCGCGACGATGTCGACCTTACCGGATCCGTCGAGGCCCAGAGTGATCGTCACTGTACGGTCGAGGAAGTCGCGGTCGTGGCTAACGATCAGCACGGTCCCCTCGTAATCGGCGATGACCTCCTGCAGCAGGTCGAGGGTCTCGAGGTCGAGGTCATTGGTAGGCTCGTCGAGCACCAACAGGTTCGCCTCGCGCGCAAATTCGCGTGCAAGCAGCAGCCGCGACCTTTCGCCACCCGACAGCGACCCAACCGGTGCCTCGGTTAGCGAGGGATCGAACAGGAAATCCTTCAGATAGCCTTTGATGTGCTTCTTTGAGCCCCGAACGTCGATCCAGTCACCGCCGTTCGCCAGCACGTCCTTCACCCGCCGCTGCGGCTCCATCAGCTTGCGCTGCTGGTCAATGACGATGCCGCTCAGCGTCCGCGCCTGAGTAACCTTGCCGGTGTCCGGCTTCATCTCGCCCGTGAGCAACTTGAGAAGGGTCGTCTTGCCAGCGCCGTTGGGACCGACCACGCCGATCCGGTCACCTCGCTGAATGCGGAGAGAAAAATCGCGAATGATCGGCCGCTCGCCATAATTCTTGGAGACCTGGTCCGCTTCAATGACAGTTTTGGAACGCACATCGTCCTTGGCGAGCGCCAGCTTGGCCGAGCCGGACGCCCCAAGCATCGCTGCGCGTTGGGCGCGCATCTCGTGCAGCTTGGCCAGACGCCCCTGGTTGCGCCGCCGCCGCGCAGTCACGCCGCGCTGCAGCCAGTGCAGCTCGATCTTCAGCTGGGCGTCAAGTTTCTCGGCGGCCCGCGCTTCCCCCTCATAGACACGCTCCGTCCACGCATCGAAGCCGCCGAAGCCGATCTCCGCACGGCGAAGATCGCCACGGTCCAACCAGATGCAGCTGCGCGTCAGCCGCGTTAGGAACGTCCGGTCGTGGCTGATGACGATGAAGGCGCCCGCGAAGCGTTTCAGCCAGTCTTCCAGCCATTCGATGGCGCCGAGATCCAGATGGTTGGTCGGCTCGTCGAGCAGAAGCACGTCCGGCTTCTGGGCCAGAGCGCGCGCGATTGCTGCGCGTCGACGCTCGCCCCCGCTGGCTGTGGCGCAGGGCCGCGACAGGTCTATGCCGAGCTGGTCCGCGATCGCTGCCGCCTCATGGGCTTCGGGCGCATCGCGGCCGTGCAACACCCAGTCCTCCAGCGTCGCGAACCCGTCCATCTTGGGGTCCTGCTCGAGAAGCACGACGTGCGTGCCCGGGACGATCGTGCGCTTTCCTTTATCGGGGTCGATGAGGCCCGCGAGACACTTGAGCAGAGTTGTCTTGCCGGCGCCATTGCGACCGATGAGCGCCAGCCGGTCCCGTTCGCCGACGTACAGGTTGAGGTCGCGGAACAGCCAGCCTTCGCCCTGAATGAGGCCAAGGTCTTCGTACGAAAGGATCGGCGCAGCCATAAGGCCCGCCTAGAGGAGCGTTTTTGCGCGCTCAATGCGCCTTTTGCGCGTCAACCATCGCCGCAACGTCGTCCAAAAGGCGGTGAGCGTCGTAAATAATGCCATCTTTGACGACGTAGCGGATGCCGCCGACGTGATGGACCTTCCCCTCCGCCTCCAGCCGGTCGAAGCCGGTGCCGTAGAGCGTCTTCAGGTTCTGCAGCGGGTTCTCCGGCGCGATCACGAGATCCGCAAGCTTGCCCGGTTCGATCAGGCCGACTGGCGGCTCGATACCCTTCGGCCGATAAAGCTCCTGCGCGCCATTCCACGTTGCGGCCTGGATGACCTCGAGCGGGCTGAACCCCGCCTCCTG
>JAFBAM010000026.1 GCA_019247755.1 Sphingomonas sp. | reverse complement strand
GTCAGGTCGCACATCAGCGCGTCGACCGAGCCGTCGCCGCTTGAGCGCGCAATGCGGCAGTTCGAGACGTTCCCATCCGGGTTGACGCGGATGGTGACGCCGACGCTGCCGCTGCGAAGTCCCGTCGCCGCGAGCGCGCGATACTCGCGATCGGGGATTTTGGAGATTCGGCGGGCAGGGGTGAAGCCGGCGTCGTTGTCGCCGCCTCCGGGTCCGTCGCCAGCGCCGCCAGCGCCCGTTCCGTTGCCGGAAACGCCAGCACCTGAATTGGCCGAGGCGCCGGTGCCCGCAATCTTTGCGGCCGGGATCGGCGACTGGACTGGAAGCTTTGGCTGAGGCGCAACGACTGGTGTGGGCTCGGACTTCTTGGCGCCCGCACCTTCCGGCTGCTTCGTTGCCTGCGGTTTCGGGGTGGGCTTTGGCGGAGGCGGAACGGGCGGTGGCTGAGGAGGGGGCTGGCGGATATCGATAGTAGTCAGGCTCTCGACTACGCTGCGAATCGCGTCGCCTTTTAGTCCCGAAAGAATGATGAAGCCGATCGCGATATGGACAGCGACGACCGCGGCGATGGCTTTCGCCTGGTCGGGGCGATCTGCGGTTCCGCGATAGTTCGACAACCGTCTGTCCTCGTGCCGACAAACGCCCGTCACGGCTCAAAGTTGTCAAGCCTGGGCTAGCTCGACCGCGCATCCTTCAAATATTCATCCGCACCTTCGAGGATGAGCTCGACCGCGCGCTCGGGACCACCGACGCCAACCACATTGTAGGTTTGGCCGCGCAGCCGCTTGTAGGTGCTGAAGAAGGTGCTCAACTCTTCAACGAACGTGCTTCCCAGTTGATCGATGTGCTGGATCTTGGCGAACAAACGGCTCTCAACCAACCGTGCAATGACCCGGTCGTTGCGGCGCGGCTTCTTGTTCGGCTTGAACTGCTCGGCCTCCAGAATGCCGAGAATCCGCACCGTGACGATTGAGCCGACGGGCAGGCTGGCTTCGGGCAGGATGAGAAGGTCGAACGGGTCGCCGTCGCCAGCGAGCGTCGAGGGAATGAAGGCGAAGTCGAGGGGGAAAACCATGCCGAGTGGAAGGAACTTGCCGATCCGGAAACGGTGGCTGTCGGGATCGTAATAGACCTTCACGCGCGAGCCAGCGGGCGCTTCGACGATCGCCTGGCATGTCATCTTCGAGCCGTCGAGCTCGTGCGGAAGAGTCTCCAGCGGCGGCGGGATCATGCCAGCGAAATGCCCCGCGCGCGTTTCGGTTGCGACGCGCTAGGACTCACTTCTTGCGGCCGGCCGACGCTGGTTTCTTCGTGCTGCTCGCTTTGGAGGTCGCCTTACTGGCTTTTGCCTTCGGTGCTTTGGGCGCCTTCGGAGACTTGGGAGCTTTTGGCGCCTTCGGGGCTTTCGGTCCTTCGGCCGCTGTGGTGCTTCCGACCAGCTCGTCGAGGCTGCGTTTCCCGATTTGCAGCGCCATGTCCCACAGTGCCTCGCCGCTCTTCACGCCAGCCTTCGACAGCTTGGCGAGTTCATCGCCGGCGCCGGTTGCAAGCGCGCGAGCCCGCTTGGAATCCTTGAGCGCGGCGGCGGTGGCCACCAGTGCCGTCGCGACGATGTCGGCGACCATTGGATTGTTGGCGAGTGATTTCAGTGTGCTGCTGCTGCCCTTCGCCGACTTCTTCTTCTTTTTCTTGTCCTTGGACACTACTTTCCCCTCCGCGACTCCGGCTCGAAGCGGCCTCATACCCTTTTCCGTCACAAGACTGTAACAAGCCTCTGTTTCAGTTTGGCGACATGCCGTGGATGCTCTCAAACGCCGTTCCAAGAATCGTGAAGCGCTGATGGACAATGCGGCGGATGTCGCGGCAGCTGCGGCCGCGCCACCGTTGACGTCCGAACCCGCGGACTCGGACGCACGCTATTTCAATCGTGAGCTGAGCTGGCTGGCGTTCAATCGGCGCGTGCTCGATGAGGCGCGCAATCCACGGCACCCTTTGATCGAGCGCACGCGGTTCCTGTCGATCTCGGCCAGTAACCTCGACGAATTCTTCATGGTGCGGGTCGCCGGCCTCAAAGCTCATCAAATGCTGGGCGTCGAGGATTTCTCGATCGACGGCCTGACGCCGACGCAGCAGCTTACCGCGATCATGGTCGAAGCTGATCGGCTGGTCACCAGCCAGCACGAAGTCTGGGCAGAACTGCAGGCTTCTCTCACGCAACTGGGCGTGCAGGTCATCGGCGACGAAGTGCTCGACGAAAAGACGGAACGCTGGCTCGACCAGCATTTCCGCGAGCAGATCTTCCCGGTCCTGACGCCGCAGGCGATCGACCCCGCGCACCCATTCCCGTTCATTCCCAATCAGGGGCTCAGCCTCATCTTTGAGCTGAAGAAGGGCAAGGCTAGCGTCCGCGAACTCTTGATGGCTCCGCCATCGCTCGGGCGGTTCGTCCGCATTCCCGGCCCGCAGGCCCGCTACATCGCGCTCGAAACGCTTATTCGCCGAAAGACGGATTACCTCTTCCCGAAATATGAAGTGCTGCGCGGCGGCGCGTTCCGGATCATCCGCGACAGCGATATCGAGGTGGAGGAGGAGGCCGAGGACCTCGTCCGCTACTTCCGCACAGCGATCAAGCGACGGCGCCGCGGCCGCGTCGTGCGGCTGGAACTCGAGCCGGACATGCCCGAAACGCTCGTTGCCGTGGTAAAGGAGGGGCTCGACGCGGCAAACGCGATCATTTCGGAGAGCCGCGGTTTCCTTGGAATGGCCGACCTCGCGCTGCTGGTCGAGGAGGACCGGCCCGACCTCAAGTTTCCGCCGTTCGACCCGCGCTTCCCCGAGCGTATTCGCGAGCACGGCGGTGACTGTTTCGCGGCGATTCGAGAGAAGGACATATTGGTCCACCATCCCTACGAAAGCTTCGAGGTGGTGGTCGAGTTCATCCAGCAGGCCGCCGCCGATACTGAGGTGCTGGCGATCAAGCAGACCCTTTACCGGGCCGGCAAGCAGTCAGCGATCATCAAGGCCCTGATAGACGCCGCGGAGGCCGGAAAGTCAGTGACCGCCGTAGTTGAGCTAAAGGCACGGTTCGATGAGGAGCAGAACCTGGTCTGGGCCAACGCCTTGGAGCGCGCCGGAGTCCAGGTCGTTTACGGCTTCATCGATTGGAAGACCCACGCCAAGGTATCGATGGTGGTCCGGCGCGAGGAGAAGGGCTACCGGACCTACTGCCACTTTGGCACGGGCAACTATCACCCGGTCACCGCGCGCATCTACACAGACGTCAGCTATTTCACGGCCAATCCGCAGCTAGGCCGCGATGCAGCAAAGCTGTTCAATTACATCACCGGCTATCTCGAGCCGCGAAACCTCAAGCACCTCGTGATCTCCCCGCAGAACCTCCGGGCCGAGCTCATGAAGCTGCTCGATGCGGAGATTGCGGCGGCGAAGGTCGGAAAGCCGTCGGGCGTGTGGGCCAAGATGAACGCGCTCGTCGACCCGATCATCATCGACAAATTGTACGAGGCCAGCGGTGCGGGAGTTCCCATCGAGTTGATCGTTCGAGGAATTTGCTGCCTGCGGCCCGGCGTCAAAGGCTTGTCCGACAACATCCACGTCAAGTCGATCGTCGGTCGGTTCCTTGAGCACGGCCGGCTGTGGTGCTTCGCGAACGGGCATGAGCTGCCGCACGCGCACGCCAAGGTCTACATGAGCTCAGCCGACTGGATGCAGCGTAACTTCGACCGGCGGATTGAATACATGTTGCCGATCGAGAATCCGACCGTTCATGCGCAGTTGCTCGACCAGGTGATGGTCGCGAACCTCCTCGACAATGAGCAGAGCTGGCGGCTCAATCCCGACGGGACTTACACGCGCCTTCAGCCGAAGCCGGGGCACGAGTTCAACCTCCACGATTATTTCATGGCGAACCCTTCGCTGTCAGGTCGCGGACAGTCGCTAAAAAAGGGCAGGCGGGTGCCCAAGCTACGCTTCGATCGGGGCCGCTGAGAGAGCGGGGATTGGCAAATCCAACAGCCGCAGAATAAAAGGCGCCCCGACTAACATGGGTGAGTCGCTGGTCATGCTTGACGCGATTGATCGAATCCGCATGAATGCGACCAAGTGTCGCGATCTTGCGGATACGGCAATGACGTCGGCGGCGCGAGACATTCTGGCCGAGCTGGCCGAGCATTACGAGCAAGAGGCGGTCTCGCTAGAAAGTCTTCCTGTTCGGCGGCGCCAGCGGCGGCCGGCTTTCAGCTGGGCGCGGGCCTAGCTACCCCAACTTCCGCCCGAAACGAAGGGGCGCAGAGCTTCAACTTAGCTGGACGCGAAACTCTTTCGCTATAATGGCTTACGGGTCATAACAGAAGCGGAACCATCGCTTTACACCAGCGTTCGCTTCCCGACATTTTTGGGGTGTTCTGTGTCCGCGCCGGTGAAAGCCGCCGCAGAGTTTCATCGCATTAATCCAGGTTATTCGGACTGCGCCGAGCGTCGGCGCAGGGAAGGAAAGAAATGACAGTTAAATCGGAGCTTCTCGAAGTGAACGGGCCGGTATCCTCCGGGTCGACCGCGCTGGACTACATTCTGGCCGGCGGCTTCGCGGCGAAGCGCATCCATCTAATCGAGGGTGCTCCGGGCGCTGGCAAGACGACGCTGGGCCTGGAATTCCTGCTTGAGGGGCGCGCGAAGAACGAACCGTGCCTCTATATCACGCTTTCCGAGAGCAAGGAGGAGCTGACTCACGTCGCGGAATCGCACGGCTGGTCACTCGAGGGAATTGAGATCTTTGAGCTGGTCCCGCCGGAGCTCAGCCTCGACCAAGAACGCGAGCAGTCGATCGTCTACGCGTCCGACCTGGAGCTCGGCGAGACGGTCCAGCTGGTGAAGGACGAGGTCGAACGCGTGGCTCCCGCCCGCGTCGTGTTCGACAGCCTTTCGGAGATCCGGTTGCTGGCCCAGGGCGCGCTGCGCTTCCGGCGCCAAGTGCTCGCGTTGAAGCACTTCTTTGCGCAGCACGGCTGCACCGTGTTGTTCCTCGACGACCTAACCGAAACCATCGACGACCTGAGCCTGCACAGCCTCGCGCATGGCGTCGTTCGCCTGGAGCAGATCGCGCAGCTCTACGGCGCCGAACGGCGGCGCCTTCGAGTTCACAAGATGCGCGGGCGGAGGTTCCATGGCGGGTACCATGACTATGTGATCCGCACCGGGGGCCTCGACATCTTCCCGCGTCTCGTCGCGAGCGACCATCCGAACCGGGGCAACGAATGGAAGGAAGCGCTGAGCGGCGTTCCGGCGCTTGACGAGCTGGTCGGCGGCAGCCTCGATTATGGCACCTCGACGCTGATCATCGGCCCCTCGGGCACCGGCAAGTCCACACTTGGGCTGCGCTACGCCTACGAGGCAATGGAAGCGGGCGAGAAGGCGCTCATCGTCAGCTTCGACGAGACCGAAGCGATCTTCCAGCGTCGTGCGTCAGGCCTTGGCATGGACACTGGTCGGTTCCTCGACAGCGGCCAGTTCACCTTCCGCCAAGTCGACCCGGCGGAGCTTTCGCCGGGCGAGCTTACGGGCATTGTGCGCGAACATGTGGAAGAGCTGGGCATCACCGTTGTCGTCCTCGACTCCCTGTCGGGATATCAGCAGGCCATGCCGGAGGAGCAGTTCCTGCTGCTCCAGATGCACGAGATCCTGACCTACCTGAACCAGCAGAACGTGCTCACCTTCCTGATCCTCACCCAGTCGGGGATGGTCGGGAACATGTCGAACCCGCTGGACCTCACCTATCTGTCGGACAACGTCCTGCTGCTTCGCTATTTCGAGGTGGACGGCCAAATCCGGCGGGCGGTCTCGGTCATCAAGAAGCGGACGGGGCGACACGAGCCCACGATCCGCGAGTTCACGATCAGCGACAGCGGCATCCACGTCGGCCCCGCGCTTCGAGGCTTCCGTGGCGTGTTGACCGGCGTCCCCGTATATGAGGGGGAGAAGCCGACGATCGACGCCGAGGCGGTGTAAGATTCGTCCCAGCGTCCCAGGTGACCGGTTCCTGATCGTCGCGCCCGCGGGTCGCGACGCCGAGGTCGTCAGTCAGCTTCTCGCGACCGCAAACGTCGAACCTGTGGTCGACGGTTCGGGCGACCTGTTGTTGCAGGCTTTGCAGGACGGGAATGCGGCGGGTGCAGTGGTTACCGACGACGCCCTGCAAAGGATCGACCAGGCCAAGTTGAGTGACGCGATCGCCAACCAGCCTCCCTGGTCCGACTTCCCGTTCGTCCTGCTCGTCCGCCGAGGCGGCCAGCGCGAGGGCCCCAAAGCGATTGAAGCGGCGATGAACGCGACAGTGCTCGAGCGGCCGCTGCATCCGGCATCGTTGATCAGCGCGGCGCGGGCCGCGATCCGGGCCAGGGCCCGCCAGAAGCTGGCGGCGGAACATCTAGCCGAGCGCGACCGCGCGGAGAAGCAGCTCCGCGAGCTCGCCGATACGCTGGAGCAGAAGGTCGCCGAGCGGACCCGCGACCTCGCGGCGGCGAACGATCGCCTTACCGCCGAGATTGCTGAACGTGAGCGCGCCGAAACTCGCCTGGTCCAGGCGCAGAAGATGGAGGCGATCGGTCAACTAACGGGCGGCATTGCGCACGACTTCAACAACCTTCTCACGGTGGTTGTGGGCTCTCTCGACCTTGTGCTCCGGCGCTCCGATGATGAGGGAGTGTTGCGCCTCGCCAGGAACGCGCTTCAGGCGGCCGAGCGGGGAGCGAACCTCACGGCTCAGCTGCTAACCTTTTCAAGGCGACAACGGTTGTCGCCGCAGGCGCTCGACATCAACAAGGTCATCGAGGGCATGCGCGAGATGCTGGCGCGGAGCATCGGGCCGCAGATCCAGATCGAAACCGATCTCGACCCAGAGATGTGGCCCGCGCTCGCCGATCCGACGCAGCTGGAGGTCATGCTCCTCAACCTTGCGATCAACTCGCGTGATGCGATGCAGAACGGCGGGCGCATCACAATCCGCACCGAGAACGCGAAGTCGATCCCGGAGGCACTCGCGACGGAGCTTCAGTCCGGCGAGTATGTCAGCATCAGCGTTGCCGATAATGGGCCGGGCATGCCGCCCGAGGTCCTGGCTCACGCCTTCGAGCCATTCTTCACGACGAAGTCAGACGGGAAGGGCACGGGTCTCGGCCTGGCCCAGCTTTACGGTTTTGCAAAGCAGTCGGGCGGCGCCGCGCGCATCGAGAGCGAGATCGGCAAGGGCACGACCGTCGCGATTTACCTGCCGCGAACGCATGAGCAGGTCGCGCAGGAAATCGTCGGCCGCGTCGAGGGGCACCGCGAGCGCTGCGCGAAGATCCTGGTTGTCGACGACGACGAAGAGGTGCGCACCGTCACATCCGACACGATCAAGGAGATCGGCTACAAGGTTG
Organism: Sphingomonas sp.; assembly: GCA_019247755.1. Lineage (GTDB taxonomy): Bacteria > Pseudomonadota > Alphaproteobacteria > Sphingomonadales > Sphingomonadaceae > Sphingomicrobium. Next base: position 151 of record JAFBAM010000026.1, on the reverse strand, counting down.
TCGCGGTCGGAAGGGCTGAAGATGCGCTTCACAAGCTCGGCAGCGAGCGCTTTGACTTGCTGATTACCGACGTTGCGATGCCGGGCATGAACGGCGTCGAACTGGCGCGGCGGGCGAGGGTCATCGACCCGGCCATGCCGATCCTCTTTTC
>JAFBAM010000253.1 GCA_019247755.1 Sphingomonas sp. | reverse complement strand
GGCACGGGCCGCAATGGGCGAGTGACGCGCGAGGACGTCGATCGCGCCGTGGCCTCAGCGACCGTCGTCAACGTCGGCGAACCCGCGACTGCGCAGCCGCGGCAGTTCTCGCCGCACGACATCCCGCATGACCGCATGCGGCTGACGATCGCCGAGAACATGGTCCGCGCGGTCAGCGAAGCGCCACACGTCACCGCCGTTTTCGAAGCCGACTTCACCGCCGTGGCTGCGCACAAGGCGGCGATGGCAGCGAAGGGCACGAAGCTCAGCTACACGGCCTACATCGTGAAGGCTGCGGCCGAAGCGATGGCTGTTGCGCCGGCTATCAACGGACGCTGGGAGAAGGACCGGATCGCCATCTCGCCGACGATCGACATCGGTGTCGGCACCGCGCTTGGCGAGAAGGGGCTCGTGGTCCCGGTGGTCAAGGACGTGGGGGCGCTAAGCCTCGAGCAGATCGGGGCGAAGCTCGATGATCTGACCAAGCGCGCTCGCGACGGCAAGCTCGAGCGATCCGATGTGTCGGGCGGAAGCTTCACCATCTCCAACCATGGCGTGTCCGGATCTCTGCTCGCTGCCCCGATCATCCTGCATCAGGGGCAGGCCGCGATCCTCGGAATCGGCAAGCTGGAGAAGCGCGTAGTCGTGCGTACCGTGAACGGACGCGACGCGATGCTGATCCATCCCATGGCCTATGTGACGCTGACCATCGACCATCGCGTGGTGGATGGGCACCAGACGAACGCGTGGCTTAAGCGCTTCGTCGAAATCCTCGAGAATTGGCAACAGCCGTAGGAACTTAACTTTGGGCAAGCCGGTTTGCCCGGCGACCCGTGGAGTTCCTGCGTATGCCTGACGATCGATCCCAACAGCCGAGTTCACGCAACCGCGCGCTGATCGGTGCGGGCATCGCGGCCGCCGCGGGCGCCGCATTCCTGTTGGGAAGAAAAGCCATGCAATCGACCGACGACCATGAAGTGATCAGTGATGCACCCCCGCACGTGCTGCGCGGAGAGGCCGCCAAGGAAGTCCAGGGGAACGAAGAGTTCGTCGGCCGCACGGTCACGATCGGCAAACCTCGAGAGGACCTGTACGAGGCCTGGAAGGACTTCACCCGTTTCCCGCAGTTCATGGATAATGTGAAGAGCGTGGAACGGCTTGATGGCGAGCGTTCCCGTTGGCAGATCAAGGGCCCCGCCGGGAAAGATGTCGAGCTCGTCACGCATATCGTCGAGGACGTCCCGGGCCAGAAGATCTCTTGGGAAAGCGAGGACGATTCGGACGTCGACACGGCGGGTGTCGTCGAGTTCAGCGACGCTCCGCCGGGGCGCGGGACTTACGTCCGGCTGTTGATGTCCTACGATCCCCCGGGCGGTGCGATTGGGCGCGGCATCGCCAAGCTGCTGCAACGAGAGCCGTCCATGCAGGCCCGGCGGGATCTGCGGCGTTTCAAGCAGCTGATGGAGAATGGCGAAGTCGCGGTGAACGCGTCGCCCTCGGCACGCTCGTCAGAATCCCCCACCGAAGCTCGAATCTAAGGAGGCGTCCATGCGCGCAGTGACCTGGCACGGACGCCATGACGTCCGCGTCGATACCGTTCCCGATCCCGAAATCGTCAATCCTCGCGACGCGATCATCAAGATCACGTCGACAGCGATCTGCGGGTCGGACCTTCACCTCTACGACGGCTACATTCCCGGCATGCGCGCCGGCGACGTCGTCGGTCACGAACCGATGGGAGAGGTGGTCGAGGTCGGGCCGAAGAGCACGTTGCGGGTGGGCCAGAAGGTCGTCGTCCCGTTTACGATCAGCTGCGGCGACTGCTTTTTCTGCAAGAAGCAGCAGTTCAGCTGCTGCGACAACGCCAACCCGGCGGAAACGTTTGAAGCTTCCGACCTGTTGATGGGCAAGCCGATGGGCGCGGCGTTCGGATATGCCCATCTCACCGGCGGCTACGCCGGAGGCCAGGCAGAGTATCTGCGCGTGCCTTACTCCGACGTCGGTCCGATCGTCGTTCCGGACGGAGTGGAGGACGACAAGGTCCTGTTCCTGTCGGACATCCTGCCGACCGGCTGGATGGCTGCTGAGAATGCCGACATCGAAGAAGGCGACACCGTCGCCGTCTGGGGCGCTGGCCCAGTGGGGCTGTTCGCGGTCCAGTCCGCCTTCATCCTCGGCGCGCATCGCGTGATTTCCATCGATCATTATCCGAACCGCCTCGCGCTTGCGAAGCAGATGGGCGCCGAAATCCTCGATTACCGCGAGGTAGACGTCCGTGCGGCGCTTGATGAAATGACCGGCGGCATCGGACCGGATGCGGTGATCGACTGCGTTGGCCTGGAAAGCCACGGCGTTGCAATCGACAATGTCGTCGACACGGTGAAGGCGCACATGTTCCTGACCACGGAACGTCCGCATGCACTTCGGCAGGCGATCCTCGCCTGCCGGAAGGGTGGCCGGGTCTCCATCCCAGGCGTTTATGGCGGATTCGCGGACAAGTTTCCGATCGGCCAAATCATGGAGAAGGCGCTGACGGTGAAGACCGGCCAAACCCATGTGCAAAGATACACGAAACCGCTGCTTCAGATGATCATGGAAGGGAAGATCGACACGACCTTCCTCATCTCGCACCACGCGAGCATCGAGGACGCGCCTCAGATGTACAAGCACTGGCACGACGACCAGAACAGCTTCACGAAAATCATTCTCAAGCCGGGCCTCGAAAAAGGCCAGGTCGAAACCCTGAAGGAGTTCGCCCATGAGCCAGCGTAAGCTTGCGGTGGTCACAGGCGCATCGAGCGGAATCGGCCTCGAGCTCGCCAAATGCGCGGCGCAGGACGGTTATGATTTGATTGTCGCCGCCGATACTCCGTTCGTGGAAGCGGGGCCGGCCTTCGATGAGTATGATGTCACCGTCCAGTCGATCGAAGCGGACCTGTCGAGCAGGCAGGGCGTCCATCAATTGCTTGACCTGATCGCGAACCGGCCGGTCGACGTGCTGGTGGCCAATGCCGGGCACGGCCTCGGCCACGGCTTCCTCGACCAGGCGACCGACGAGTGGATGCACGTCGTTAACACCAACATCACGGGCACGCTGCTGCTCATCCAGCCGATCGTGAAGCAAATGGTCGAGCGCGGTGAAGGCAAGGTGCTGATCACCGGATCGATTGCCGGGCACCTCGCCGGGTCGTTCCAGGCGGTTTACAACGGGTCGAAGGCGTTCATCGACAGCTTCTCGGCCGCGCTGAACGAAGAGATCAAGGACAGCGGCGTCACGGTCACCTGCTTGAAGCCGGGCGCGACCGAGACCAACTTCTTCCACCGTGCCGAGCTCGACGACACGAAGGTCGGTCAGGCCAAGAAGGACGACCCCGCGAACGTCGCCAAGGCCGGGTGGGAAGCGATGAAGGACGGTGACCCGGCGGTCATCTACGGCATGAAGAACAAGATGCAGGTCGCGGCTGCGGGAATGATGACCGACGCCACGACGGCCAAGCTGCATCGTGCGCAGGCCGAGCCGGGCAGCGGCAAGGAGTAGACGTCAGACCTCGAGCAGGGCGTAGGGCCGTCCGAACAAAGGTTTCAGGACGAACTGCGCAACATTGTAGACGGGTTTGCCGAGCGGGGTTCGGCCTTCGTAGGTGCCGTGATGGGCGTGGCCGTGGACCACCGCCTTCACATGCTCGAAGCGATCGATGGGTTCGGCGAGCCGCTGCGCGCCGAGATATTGGAAGATCTCGGCCGGTTCGCCCTCCAGGGTGTCGGGAACCGGCGAATAATGCAGGACGGCGACGCTGCGCTCGGTTCGTAGTGTGCGCAGCGCGTTCTCGAGCTTGCGCGCTTCCTTCATCACTTCGTCGACGAAGGCCTTGGCAATCGGTTCGCCGAACGGCGCCAGCTCGCCGCGGCCATAGCCCCCCATGAAACCCTTGACCCCCGCAAAGCCGACGCCGTCGATCTCGTGCGCCTGCTCGTCGAGTATGGTCATCCCGCTGGCACTCAGGATCTCGCAGACCTTCTCGGGGCAGCCGCATTCGAAATCGTGATTGCCGAGCACACCGAGGACGGGGATCGAACAGGATTTGATATCGTCGGCGAGGATCTCCGCCTCCTTCTCCTTGCCGAAATTGGTGAGGTCGCCGCACAGCAGCAGCACGTCGGCATGCTGCGCAATCTCGGTGAAGAGCTCGCGGTAGGGCGCCTCGTCGGTTTCCTGGACGTGGAGATCGCCAATCGCCGCAACCCGCATGGGCCGGTTACTCGCCATATTGCTCTTCGAGGTTGCCGACGGCGTCGGAGAAACCCCACTGGTCGACGTCGACCGCATAATCGCGTGGGGAGAAGATACGGCCGCGGCAGACGCGCCGTCCTGGCCCCTTGATGTCCTTCTGGTCGTGCAGCCTCTCGAGCAACTCGTCCATCAGCCAGCGCGGCACACAGTGACGCTCGCTTGGATAGACGAAGCGGAAGTTCAGGAGCGCGATCAGGAGCACTTCCCAGTAGAGCTCCATGTGGCTGAGCAGCCGCTTCCAGTCGATCGCCTCGTGGCACTTCAGGATCATGTGCGCGACGTCGGCCATGTCGTAGCGATGGTGGTCCTGGACGAAGATTTTCGACCAGACGAACTGCGTAGGGGGCACGAGCCGGACCTTCGCGCCGAAAAGCTCGCTTTCGGGCGCGTTGACGAACCATTCGTCGGTGACGTGGGTGGTCACCGTCGGCATGTTCGTGATGATGTCGACGAACAGCTCGCCGCGGGTGACGCGGTAGAGCCACCGCTCATCGACGATCTCAACGTCGAAGCCCTGGCTCTTGAAATAATGGAGCATCTTTAGCGCGTCGCCGGCCTTGGCGAAGACGTCGACGTCCTTCGTCGGGCGATCGATGCCGGTGTAGCTCGCGAGGGCGTAAGTGCCGGAAACCAGGAACGGGATCTCCGACTTTGCCATCAGCTGGAGGACTTCCGAATAGAAGGCCTCGGCCGCTGGGGGCGGCGTGATCAGCGGGGCCTTGCGCTCCAGGGTATGCACATTGTCCACGCAGGCCAAACGGGAGGGGGAGGGCGGGGTTCCTCCCGAGATCAGGACGAAGGAGCGACAACGAGGATGCGGAAGGTGCCGGGGACCGCCTTCGGTCGCTCGTTGCCCACGGGCGGCTGGAGGTCCACGGCCGGCAGATAGGCACGGCCGGTCGATGGATCGAGGGCGATGGTGCGGGCGCTCTTCGCGGTCTGAACG
>JAFBAM010000229.1 GCA_019247755.1 Sphingomonas sp. | reverse complement strand
GATCGAGCCGACGCTTCAGTAGGTTCAAGGTCGACGCGAACGTGTGCGGCCGATCGCTAGCCAGACTGCGATAGATCCTAAGCCTCCTAACGCGCCAACTGTCGCTGCCTTCCGCAGTGCTTCGCCCGGACTTGGGCAGCCGTAATCGGGATCGTTTGGAACGCAGTCAAAATAGATGCCGAAAACACTGAACAAAACGAATCCGCCTATCAGGGCAGTGAGAAGTATGGCCAAGGCGATCCGTGCTCTTCGGGTCATCGAAGTATCCTAGATCGGTAGGCCCCGGAGCAGCAGCGGAAGCTCGCCGCTAGTGCCCCGCGCTTCGCTCATCAGCTTGTTCCGGAACGGCGAGATGCGGCCGACGAGACCCATGCCGAACCGGCGGACTGCCGATGCGGTCTTGCCCGGAATGCCGTAGATTCGCGTGAGGCTGTCGGTGGCGAAGGCGACGGACAAGGCATCGAGCGAGCGCCAGCGCTGGTAGCGATCGAGCAACTGACGATCGCCGAGGTCGAGGCCGAGGCGCGCGCCTTCGACCAGCACTTGGGTCAGGGCCGCGGCATCGCGGAAGCCGAGATTGAGACCCTGGCCGGCGATCGGGTGGATGGCGTGCGCGGCATCCCCGACCAGCGCCAACCGTTGAGCCGTCATCGTCGCGGCGTGATGGAAGCCGAGCGGGAATGACGAGCGCGGCGCGAGCAGCTCGATCTTGCCGAGGAAACCGCCCATCGCCGCCGCCGCCTCGGCCGCGAAGTCATCCTCGCTGAGCGACAGCCAGCCCGCTGCATCTTCTTGCGGCACCGACCAGACGATCGCCGAGCGATGTCCCTTGGCATCGTCGTTCATCGGCAGAAGCGCGAACGGCCCGGTCGGATAGAAGATCTCGTACGCAACATGCTCGTGCGGCAGCTCGTGGCGAAGCACCGATACGATCGCCTGATGGTCGTATTTCCAACGCGCGACGTTGATCCTGGCGGCTTCGCGGGTCTTTGAATTGCGGCCGTCGGCAGCAATCAGCAGCGGCGCGCTGAGCTTGCGGCCATCTTCGAGCGCGACGACGACGCCATGGTCGCCGCGGTCGACGCTCGCCACGCGCGACTTCCACATCAGCCACAGGTTCTTCCCCGCCTCGGCCCGCGCCTGCAGCGCCGCGCGGAGGTTGCGGTTCTCGTGCATGAAGCCGAGCGGCTCGTCGTCTTCGGGATCGAAGTGCAGGCTGCCCGGCTTCAGGCCGTCGGCGACCGCGATCCGCCAGATTGGGCAGCCGGGCTCCGCGAGCTGCCCGGCAACGCCGATCGCTTCAAGCATGCGCATCGAACTCGACGAGACGGCGCTGGTGCGCCCATCGAACGAGGATGCGCTCCGCGGCGCGGGATCCGCGGGATCGACGACGATCGCCGAAAGTCCGCTCGAATCGAGCGCGGATGCGAGGGCCAGGCCCACCAACCCGCCGCCGAAGATGATCACGTCCGCCCGGTCCATGGCGGACGGCTCCTAACCCGTTCGTCGCAACCGCGCCACGACCTTGCTTGACCGCGGACTCGCTGTGGGGGATTCTAGCCCGCGGAAGAATAAGGGGTGGGAAGTATGGCGACCGTGGCCACGCGCGCACCGAAGCGCGAGCTGGGGCCCGACTGGCGGGATGCACTGCGCGACGCGGTGCGGCGCTTTGCCGTGCGCACTTGGGGTGCGCTCATCCTCCTGCTGAGCGTCGCCGGGACGCTCGCGCTCGCAACCCACAATCCCAACGATCCGTCGCTCAGCACTGCGGCCGGCGGGCCGCCGACAAACTGGCTCGGAAGCGTCGGCGCTTATTCGAGCGACATGCTGCTGCTCCTGTTCGGACTGGGCGCGGCTTTGTTCATGCCGGTGTTTGCGATTGCCGGGCTCAGGCTCCTGCGGCTTGAACCGGCCGAAGGAATCGGCCGCGGCCTGCTGCTCGCCGCGATTGGCGCCGTGCTACTAGGCATCGCGCTCAGCCTGACCAGCGGCTCTTCGGTGTCGGGATTGCCTGCCGGATGGGGCGGCGCGCTCGGGCTTGTCGCGGCCCATGGCGTCGATGCCGGACTTGGACTCATCCCCAACCCGCAGATCGCCGGACCGGCTCGCCTCGCGATGCTGCTTCTGTTCGGGCTTGCCGGACTTGGCGTCGGCTATCTCGCGTTCGGTCTCAATCCCGATGAGCGAAACTGGATCGGTGCGCTGCTGCGGCGCCAGCCGCGCGAGCGGCGCGCAAGGCCAAGGAAGACCGAGATTATCGATGAGCGCGCGGTGGTCGCCGCACCGCCGAAGTCCAAGCCGACGGTCGCCGTCGCCGAGCCGGCCCGGGCGGTCGCTCCGGCAGGCCGGGCCGCAAGCCGCAAGCCGTCGAGCGCGCAACCGACGCTCGCCCTTGGGGACAATTACCAGCTTCCGACCGTCGACTTGTTGTCGCCGCCGCCGAAGGAAACCCGGCAGCAGATCGACCGCGCCGGCTTGGAACGCAACGCGCGCCTCCTCGAGACCGTGCTCGAGGATTTCAACGTCCGCGGCGACATCGTCGAGGTCCGTCCCGGGCCGGTCGTCACGATGTACGAGTTGGAACCCGCGAGCGGCATCAAGGCGAGCCGCGTGATCGCGCTTGCCGATGATATCGCGCGGAACATGTCGGCGCTGTCCGCGCGTGTCGCGACGATCCCCGGCCGAAGCGTCATCGGCATCGAGCTTCCCAACCCGAAGCGCGAGATGGTCAGCCTGTCCGAGCTGATCGGCAGCCAGGCGTTCGAAGACCAGAACATGTCGCTGCCGCTGATCCTGGGCA
>JAFBAM010000094.1 GCA_019247755.1 Sphingomonas sp. | reverse complement strand
AGCACGACGTCGCCGGCCCTGCAGTCGGAAGCCGAGTCGGTGGTCCATCTTCTCGACGATTGGTTTGATCCAATCGAAGCCGGGCTGCGTGACCGGGTGCGTGAGTTCATCCAGGCGATGATCGAGAGCGAGCTCGAGGCAGCGCTGGTTCGCCCGCGCTACGGCCGCCGCCCAAAGGCGGATACCCAGAATGGCAATGGCCCGAGCGGGATCTCCGGCCACCGGCACGGTCACCGATCGCGGTCACTGACGGGGACCTTTGGCCGGGTCGAGATCGCGGTGCCGCGCGCCAGGCTCGATACCGCGGAGGGTAAGACGACCGAGTGGAAGAGCAAGGGGCTGCGAGCTTATCAGCGGCGAACCCGGCAGGCCGATGCGCTGATTGCCGGCGCCTATCTTGGCGGGACCAATACACGTCGGGTGCGACGGGCACTCTCGGCGGTCTTTGGCGGCGCGATCGGCAAAGATACGGTGAGCCGCGTGTGGCGGAAGGTGAAAGGCGATTGGCATGCCTGGAATGTCCGCTCGCTGGCCGACGAGCCAATCATCCGCCTGATCCTCGACGGCACTGTGGTGCGGGTCCGGCTCGACCGCAAGGCGACCTCGATCGCGCTCCTGGTCGTGCTCGGCGTGCGCGAGGACGGCCAGAAGGTGCTGTTGGCCGTCAAGAACATGGGCGGCGAGACCCGCGAGGCGTGGCGCGCCGTTCTCGACGATCTCGTCAAGCGCGGGCTGCGCAAGCCAGAGTTTCTGATCGTAGACGGCGGTACTGGGCTGGAGCAGGCGCTGCTCGCGCTCTGGGGCGACGTGCCGACCCAACGCTGCACGGTCCACAAGCACCGCAACCTGCTGGCTCACGCGCCCCAGCGGCTGCATGAGGAGGTCTCGGCCGACTACAACGACATGATCTATGCCGCCTCGGCTGCGGAAATCGAGCGGCGCCGACGCACCTTCATCCGCAAATGGCGCCTCAAATGCAAGGCGGTGGCTGACAGCCTCGAGGAGGCCGGTGACCGGCTGTTCACCTTCACCCGGTTACCCGTCAGCCAATGGAAGAGTGCGCGAACCACAAACGCGATCGAACGGCTCCACCAGGAGTTCAAACGCCGGATCAAGACCCAGACAGTACTGCCCTCGGCTGAGACCGCGGCGATGTTGTTCTGGGCGTTGCTTGCCGCTGGTCAGATCACGATGCGCAAAGTCGACGGATGGCAAACCCTCACAAACAAGCTCGCCGACACGCCGATTGACGGTAAGCGATGAGCCGCGGCCACCATCCGAACGGCTTGACGGGTCGGTTTTGCTCGCCGCGGCCGACGATCAGTGTGCGGCAGCCCAGCCCCAAGGCGTAAGGTCGGCGAGCCGGCTGTTGGGCCAGTTGTTGACGAGCTTGGTCAGCACGTCGGTCAGATAGGCTTCCGGATTGACGCCGTGCAGCTTGCAGGTCTCGATCAGCGAGGCCAGCATCGCCCAGTTTTCTGCCCCTTCGTCGCTGCCGGCGAATAGCGCATTTTTTCTGTTCAGAGCAATCGGGCGCATTGCGCGCTCGACGGTGTTGGAGTCGATCTCGATGCGGCCGTCATCGAGGAAGCGCACCAGCCCGTCCCAGCGGTTGAGCGCATAGCGGATCGCCTGGGCGATCGACGAGCCGCCGGCCACCTGTGCCAAGGTCTTCTCGAGCCAGGTCTTCAGCGCTTCGGCGAGCGGCTTGGTCTTCTGCCGTCGCACCGCCCGGCGCTCGTCGGCGCTCTTGCCGCGGATTTCGGCTTCGATCTCGTAGAGTTCGGCGATCTGCTTCAGGGCCTCGGTGGCGATCGGCGCCGGCGGCGATTTGGCAAGGTCGAACCACTGCCTGCGCCAATGTGCCCAACAGAACGCGAGCGTGGCCGGCCCGCCGGCGCGCTTGGGATCGGCAAGGCTGAGGTAGGCAGCATAGCCGTCGGTTTGCAGCACGCCAGTATAGCCCTGCAGCAGCGCCGCGGCGTGATCGCCACTGCGCCCCGGCGCGTAGCTGTACACCACCGCCGGCGGTGCCCCGCCTCGCCACGGCCGGTCGTCGCGAGCGAGCACCCAGAAGTAACCCCTCTTCGTGCGTCCCCGCCCGGGGTCGAGCACCGGAGCCGTGGTCTCGTCGACGAACAGCTTGGTCGAGCGCAGCAGTTCCTCGCGCATCAGCCGCCACACGGGTTTGACCTCGGCGGCGGCGTAGCCGGCCCAGAAGGCCAGGGTTGCCCGATCGATCGCAATGCCCTGCCGCGCCAGGATCTGGGCTTGGCGATAGAGCGGGCAGTGATCGGCATATTTCGCCACCACGACATGCGCGACCAGCCGCTCGGTCGGCAGCCCGCCTTCGATCAACCGCGCCGGTGCCGGCGCCTGCACCACCGCGCCCTCACAGGCGCGGCAGGCGTATTTCGGGCGGCGCGTGACGATCACCTGGTATTGCGCCGGGATGACGTCGAGCCGCGGCGAGCGATCTTCGCCGATCACATGCATCGCGCCGCCACAGCACGGGCAGGCGGTGTCTTCCGGCGCGATGACGATCTCGACCCGCGGCAGGTGCTCGGGTAGCGGGCCGCGGCCGGCGCGCCGCTTTTCCGAGCGGGCTTTGCGCAGCGCCGGATCGGCCTTGTCCTGTTCCGCCTCGCCCGCGGCGACCGCCTGTTCGAGGTCTTCCAGGGCCAGGTTGAACTGGTCGGGATCGAGCTTTTCCGAGCGCCGGCCGAACTGCATCCGCTGCAGCTGCCGGATCAGCTGACGCAGCCGGTCGTTCTGCCCGGCGAGCTGATCGCACTCTTCGATCAGCCGCGTCTTCTCGGCCCGCTCGGCATCGCGCTCAGCCCACGCCGTCAGCACCAGGGCGCGCAGCGCGGTGATGTCACCGGGAAGGCTCGGTTGTGTCGTCACGACCGGGATTATCGCACTTCGCCGGCGCCACGAGACCCTTCAACCTGAAGGTGAGTCAACATGACGCAGGTCGTCCGACGCCGGCGCTCAGCCGGCCAGCTGCGGCCGCCTGATCCTGGGTGCGTACACCCGCCGCCAATCCAGCCCTTCGAACAACGCGGCCAGCTGCGCCGCCGACAGCCGCATCACCCCGTCGCTGATCGCCGGCCATTTGAACTTGGCCCCTTCCAGCCGCTTCCAGATCAGCACCAGGCCGGTCCCGTCGTAGACCAGCATCTTCACCCGGTCGGCTCGCTTCGAGCGAAACACGAAGACCGTCCCGCAGAACGGATCCTGCTGCAGAACCGATTGCACTGTCGCCGCCAACCCGTCCGCGCCGCGGCGAAAATCGACTGGGCGCGTCGCGATCAGCACCCGCACCCCCGCCGGCGGCGCCCCAGAAAGGGCGGGGATCATCTCATCCCCTTCAACAGGCGCAG